>DATJIB010000095.1:0-13013 GCA_035493575.1 Rhodocyclaceae bacterium
CGCGTGCAACCTGCCTTGGGCGAAACCCTGGCCGTCAGCGCCATGCTAATTCACCCAGTCATCGGCGGGGCTGCCTGGTTAGTGCAAAAGGTCTTGCGCGACCCGGTCGATCAAGTCTTTGCCTTTGAGTATTCCGTCACCGGCAAGTGGGCCGACCCACAGGTCGTGAAGCTCAACGCTAACCGAGACATCAATAAAGAAATTGAAAAGGACCTTGCTGAGAAAGCCAAGGCAGGAGAAATCAAGCCATGAACATGCGCATCGCCGCCATTCAAATGACCTCGGAGCCATCGGTTGCGCCTAACCTGGAGGCTGCTGGGCGCTTGATTGGCGAAGCTGCAGCACAAGGCGCAAAACTCGTGGCCCTGCCGGAGTACTTTCCTTTTATCGGTGCCAGTGATGAAGAGCGCTTCGCTGCTCGTGAAAACTGTGGTGATGGTCCGATACAAAATTTTCTGGCAGCTGCTGCCAAACAGCATGGAGTATGGATAGTCGGCGGATCGCTGCCACTGGATTGTGGCGATCCGGCCAAACTCCTGAATACCTGCCTAGTCTTCAACGACCGGGGCGAACAGGTTGCGCGTTACGACAAGATTCATTTGTTCGCCTTCAAGAAAGGCACTGAGGAATACAACGAAGCGCGCACTATTCAACCGGGCACCGGCGTGGTGGCTTTTGATTCGCCATTCGGGCGGATTGGCTTGGGCATCTGCTACGACTTGCGCTTCCCTGAACTCTTTCGTCAGGCCGGCGCCGATAAGGCGATTGACCTATTTATCCTGCCAGCCGCGTTTACCGAAACCACCGGCAAGGCGCATTGGGAGATACTCCTGCGCGCCCGCGCCATCGAAAACCTTTGCTATGTCATGGCGCCAGCCCAGGGGGGCCGGCATCAGACCGGGCGCATGACCCACGGTAACAGCATGATCATCGACCCCTGGGGCGAAATTCTGGCCCGCCTCGATAAGGAAGTCGGTGTTATTGTTGCTGATATAGACCCTAACCGAATCGCCAAGGTGCGCAGCAATCTGCCCGCGCTGGAGCATGCGGTACTTTTAAAGAAGTGAAAACCATGAGCACCAACGCCTCCCTGATCCAAACCGCTGAGCAATGCCTGCTCGCTCCTTACGATCTGAATCCAGGCAAGCTGGATCGCGTCTTCGGCTCGCTGTTCGGCCACAACCTCGACTATGCCGATCTGTATTTCCAATACAGCCGCTCCGAAGGCTGGAGCCTTGAAGAAGGTATCGTCAAATCGGGTAGTTTTAATATCGAACAAGGCGTGGGCGTACGCGCCATCAGCGGCGAAAAAACCGCATTCGCCTACTCGGACGACATCAGCATGTCGGCGCTGTTGGGTGCTGCTGAAGCCACACGCGCCATCGGCGCCCAAGGCTATACCGGCGTGCCAGCGGCACTGAAGGGCAGCGTAATCAAAGCGCCTTTGTATGCGTCGCTTGATCCGATTGCCTCGCTCAAGGACACCGAGAAAGTGGCGCTACTGGAGCGCCTAGAACAATTTGCGCGCAAGCTCGATAGCCGCGTGGTCGAAGTCATGGCCAGCATTGCCGGAACATGGGAAGTCATCATGGTGGCGCGCTCTGACGGCCATCTGGCTGCCGACGTACGCCCATTGGTGCGCGTTTCCGTTAGCGTCATCATTGAAGAAAACGGTAAGCGCGAGCAAGGCTCTTCCGGTGGTGGCGGTCGCTTTGATTACAGTCACTTCACTGATGCAGTGTTACAAGACTATGCAGTCAAGGCCGTCCATCAAGCCGAAGTGAATCTGCGTGCTCAGCCCGCGCCAGCCGGCACCATGACGGTTGTTCTAGGCAATGGTTGGCCCGGCATTCTCTTGCATGAGGCCATCGGCCACGGCTTGGAAGGCGACTTCAATCGCAAGGGCAGCTCGGCTTTCGCTGGCCGCATCGGCGAACAAGTAGCAGCCAAGGGTGTAACTGTCGTTGATGATGGCACGCTCGAAAATCGCCGTGGCTCACTCACGATTGATGATGAAGGCAATCCGACTCAACGCACTGTCATGATCGAAGACGGCATCCTCAAGGGTTACATTCAGGACTCGCTGAATGCACGTCTGATGGGTGTGCCTTTGACGGGTAACGGTCGCCGCGAATCGTATGCGCACCTGCCGATGCCACGCATGACCAACACTTACATGCTCAATGGCGACAAGAATCCGGCCGAAATCATCAAGTCAGTCAAGAAGGGTCTGTACGCGGCAAACTTCGGTGGCGGCCAGGTCGACATCACCAGCGGCAAGTTTGTGTTCTCTGCGGCCGAGGCTTACATGATCGAGAACGGCAAGATCACCTATCCGGTCAAGGGCGCCACTTTGATTGGTAGCGGCCCGGAAGTCTTGAAGCGTGTATCGATGATTGGTAACGATATGGCTTTGGATCCTGGCGTGGGTACCTGCGGCAAGGATGGGCAGAGTGTGCCGGTTGGCGTGGGGCAGCCTACATTGCGGATTGATGGGCTTACTGTGGGTGGTACTGCTTAAGGTTTTTGCTTTTCGTCTTTTAGTTTATTCACGGCCTATGTCCGGAGTGCGTCCGGACAGCCGCCTCACTTTCTTTTGTCTCGCCAAAAGAAAAGTAAGCAAAGAAAAGGCGACCCCGGTTCAACGCCGCCTGCGGCGGTCCCTTCGCTCCAGGCTTTGAAAGCGCGCCACGTTCGAACAACTCGCTACGCTCAGACAGTTCGAACGGCAAAGGCGCTTTCAAAACCTTCCGCTCAGCGTCTCTCAGGGGGCCGAAAAGCAAACCGCGTGGTTGCAATGGGTCGTGGTGCCCGCATTGTTTTCGTATCTCCTTCTATGCAGCCGAACGCAAGGTCTCGGGATCGCCTGTGCCGGCAGCGATTGTCTGAGCGAAGCGAGTTGAGCGCCGGCGCGATCGCGAGGCCTGGAGTGAGGGAACCCCGAAGGGGCAAGTAGCAGGGGTACGTTTCTTTGCTTACTTTCTTGTCGTATCACAAGAAAGTATGGCGGCTGTCGGGACGCACTCCCGACATTGGCCACTCAGCAACCCGAAACGCTAACTCAAGCTAGAGAGTTAGTAATCCGAATGTAATCCTGAACCCCCAATGTCTCAGCCCGCGCCGTAGGCGCAATCCCCAACTCCTCAAGCTTAGCCTCGCTGATAAACCCCTTCAGCGTATTCCGTAGCATCTTGCGACGCATCGAAAACGCAGCGGTAACGACATCACCAAACAGCGCTTCATCGTGAGCCGTCAAGGCAGACAAGGGCTTGGGAATCATGCGCACAATCGCTGAGTCAACCTTCGGGGCCGGAACAAACGCGCTCGGAGGGACGATGAACAAGCTATCCATGTCGTAGCGGTATTGCAGCATGATGGTCAGACGCCCTACATCGCCGCTATTTTGATCAGCCACCATCCGGTCGACGACCTCTTTCTGCAACATGAAATGCATGTCGCGCACTTGAGATGCAAACGTGCTCAAGTGAAACAGGATGGGCGTCGAAATGTTGTAGGGTAGATTGCCGACGATGCGCAGGTCTTTTTCAGCGAGGCTACCAAAATTGAATTTCAGTGCATCGCCTTCGTGAATCGTGAGCTTTTGACGGCTGTAGTTGTTCTTCAGGCGCTCAATCAGATCGCGGTCAATTTCGACCACATGCAAATGATTCAAGGCAGCCATCAAAGGCTCGGTCATGGCGCCGAGGCCGGGGCCGATCTCAACCATGCAGTCATCAGGCTTTGGATTGATAGCCGATATGATGCTGTCGATGATGGCTGGCGATGAGAGGAAGTTCTGGCCAAAACGTTTGCGGGCAATATGGTCTTTCATATTGCCGCCGTTTCAGTGAAGGCTAACCTCGCCTGCGAGGTTAAGCTGCAATAGCAGCGACCGGAACTAAAATAAAAAAAGGCGCGATGCTCTGACATAGTTTTTACGCTGTGGTCGGGGCGCTCATGACGAGCTGGCCATCGACGAATAGATTAAGAGTGCGATCATCGAACGCCGTCCAAGCCTCGTTATCGGTCAGCGGTTGCGTGGCCACCACGGCAATGCGATCACCAGGACGCGCGACCTCATTGAAGTCGATGCTAATGTCTTGGTCGGTGAGATGGGCGGTGGTAAAGGGCGCCTGGCGTACCAGATAGGTCAGCTTCTTTCCGCAATGGGCAAACAGGAAATCGCCATTGGAAAGCAGGAAGTTGAATTCACCGTGTGCAGCAATGCGACCCGCCAACTCGCGCAATACCGGGAACATGCGTTCCGGTGACGGAGCACTGGCAAACTCGTTACGCAAGTAGTGCAGTAAATAACAAAAAGCGCGTTCCGAGTCAGTGTCGCCAACAGCCTGATAGGGCCCAACCAACTTAGGATAAAAATCCTTCAAGTCGCCGTTATGGGCAAACACCCAATGGCGCCCCCATAGCTCGCGCTGGAAGGGGTGGGTGTTTTCCAGCGCAACACGGCCTTGGGTAGCCTTGCGGATATGCGAGATGACATTGGTCGAATGGATCGGGTATTGCCGCACCATGTCGGCAATCGGCGAGTCGCTGGCCTGTTGCACGTCGATAAAGGAGCGGCAGCCACGGCCTTCAAAGAAGGAGATACCCCAGCCATCCTTATGCTCGTCGGTCTGGCCGCCACGCGTGCGAAAGCCCGCGAAGGAAAAGCAAATATCCGTCGGCGTGTTGCAGTTCATCCCGAGTAACTGGCACATGGTTTAGTGAGCAACCATTTCCAGTGCAGCGTTGATTGCCGCATACAAACTGCGCGCATCAGCGTCGCCGCTACCCGCCAGATCCAGGGCGGTACCGTGGTCAACAGAGGTACGGATGATGGGCAGGCCCAGCGTGATATTGATGCCGTCTTCAAAGGCCGCGAACTTGAGCACAGCCAAGCCCTGATCGTGATACATCGCCAATTGGGCATCTGAACCGGCCAGGCAATTTTTGGTGAACAAGGTGTCCGCAGGCAATGGGCCTATCAGGTCCATACCCTCACCGCGCAAAGCTTCGATGACCGGAGCAATGACTTCAATTTCTTCCCTCCCCATATGCCCACCCTCACCGGCATGTGGGTTCAATCCGGCGACCAGAATGCGCGGATTGGCGATGCCGAATTTCTTGACCAGATCGGCATGCAGAATGCGGATCGTGGTGGTCAGCTCGGTTTTTGTGATTGCCGCCGGCACGTCTTTAAGTGCCAGATGGGTAGTTGCCAAAGCCACGCGTAAACCGGCGCCGGCCAGCATCATGACAACACGTGGGGTGCCGGTCTTGTCGGCCAGATATTCGGTGTGACCGGTGAAGGGAATACCCGCATCGTTGATCACGCCCTTATGTACTGGCGCTGTGATCATGGCGGCATATTCACCTGACTGACAACCCGCAATGGCGCGGTCAAGCAGTTCAAGCACGTATGCGGCGTTGTTTTTATCGAGAACTCCGGCCTGACAAGGCGCATGCAATGGCACGTGCTCGATATTCAAACCAGCCAGGCTCAAGCCCAGTTGCTGGGCGCGTGCGGCGAGCAAATCTCGGTCGCCCAGGACGACAATATTTGCCGCAAACTGATGCTGGGCCAGCGCCAGGCAAATATCCGGGCCGATGCTGGCGGGTTCTCCCGATGTAACGACCAGTGTCGGGAGTGGATTAGCGCTCTTCAAGACGGTATTCAACATAGGCGCGATCACGCAGCTGGCGCAACCAATCCTGATAAGCCTCGTCGGATTTGCGCTCACGCAAGGCCTGGCGAGCGGCCAGACGCAGACGCTCCTGTCCGCCATCGGTATTGCGGCGTTCCAATACTTGGATCAAGTGCCAACCAAAAGGAGAGCGGACCGGAGCGCTGATCTTGTTGAGGGGCAATGCATCCATGGCCTTCTCAAATTCGGGCACGGTGTCGCCTTGGTTCAGCCAGCCCAGATCCCCGCCTTTCGAAGCAGACAGGTCATTTGAGTGCAGGCGAGCAAGTTCACTGAATTCGGCGCCATTATCAAGACGCTCTTTGAGGGCGTCGATCTTGCGTTTGGCGTCGGTATCGGATACGACCTCATTGGTTTTGATCAGGATATGCCGGGCATGGGTCTGCAAAATCACAGGCGCAGTAATTTTGCCGCCGCGTTTATCAATCAGTTTAAGAAGGTGAAAGCCAGCCGCGCTACGTAATACTTCACTGACCTCACCCGGCTTTAGTTTTTGTGCTGCGTCTGCATACAGCGTGGGCAAACGATCCAGGGTACGCGTGCCAATATTGCCACCATTACTCAATGCGTCCGGCGCGTCTGAATAGGAGGCCGCTATTTTGGCAAAGTCTTCACCCTGTTTGATCTGCTGCAAGGCTTGTTGCGCCTTGGCGCGCAAGCGGGCCAGTTGATCCGCAGTCACTTGCTCAGGTATGCGCACAATAATATGTGCCAGTGTGTACTCGGCATTCTCGCCACGCGCTTCGGCACTGCTCAGATAGTTATCAACTTCGCCTTCGGAAATAGTGATGCGGCTATCGACTTCCCGATCACGCAAGCGGGAGATCAGAATTTCCTGGCGGATTTCTTCGCGAAATTTAGGCCAGCTCACGCTGTCTTTTTCAAGTGCGGCTTTGAATTCGGCCAAAGATAGGCGATTGTTTTCGGCAATGCGCCGTAATGCCGCATCCAATTCCGCGTCGCTAATTTTCATACCGCTTTCTGCTGCCGCCTGAACCTGGACTTTGTCCATGATCATGCGCTCCAGCATTTGCTTCTGCAGTTCATCCGCCGGTGGCATAGGCGTGCCTTGCTTGCGTAATTGCTGTTCGACGGTGGCTAGACGGGAGCGTAGCTCTAGCAGAGTGATGGCATCACTATTGACCACCGCTACAATCCGGTCGGCCTCGATCGGTGTGCGCTGTTGTGCATAGGCAGAGCAGATTGACGCGAATAAGACAAAAAACAAAAACCGGAACTTCATGAGTGACTCCGTGGCGAAGTGCGATGTTTAATAATCGCTGCCGAAAATTGGGTCTGAACCTGATTGCGATGCCCGGCCATAGCCTGGGATATTGCGCTTAAGGATTTCATTCGGGTTGGAGCCGATATTCGAGAATCCAGTCAGCTCAAGCTGAATGAAGAAGGAGGTGGTTTTGGTTTGCGCCGTAGTTGCCAATTGTTGCAGCACACCGCGGACAGCCCAGCAGCCAGCGCTGTATTCAAAACCCGCAACCCCTTCAACCAGACGCTTTTCCTTGGTTGAGTAGTTATAGCGACCTACACCGGACCAGCCACCACGCAGCGGCCACTGGGCCGAGATGTCAATCTGTCCAAGCAGATCGCGGGTGTAACGATAACCTGCATTAAGGACCTTGCCTATTTCAGGTTGGTAACGAGTTGTTAAATTCAGTCGTTCAGTTCGTCCATCACGAGGGTTGTATTGCCAGCCTGTATCGACGTAAGTCTTAGGCATGATCAGCCCGCTCAAAGAGGCTAGCAAGTCAGCAGAGCGACTCGTACGCGCTGTTTCTGCAGTCGGGTTGGTTGAAGTATTGAGCGTGACGTTCTGACCAGTGAAGTAATAACGCTGCCCCAGCATGGCGCGCACCAGTTCAACGCCTGTGTTCGGATCAATCAGGCGCGAGGTCACCGCTGCGGTCAGTTGATTGGCATCACCAATCCGGTCACTACCTCCGTAGCGGTTCTCTGCAAAAATCTGGGCAAAGTTGAAGTCAGCCAGGGCCGAGTCAAATACCGGGATATTGCTTTGATCCCGGTTAGGGATATAGACGTAATAGAGGCGCGGCTCCAAAGTCTGGGTCAGGCTTTTCCCCAGCATATTGGCCTCGCGCTCATAAGTAACGCCAGTGTCTACGCTGGCAATGGGTACATTGCGCGTGATCTGATTGGGGACGCCTGCTGCTTGTCGTTCCAAACTATAACTGGTCGAATGCACGCCGATCTTTGGCGTAATGAAAAACGCCGAAGTCTGCAACGGCAGCGATAGCTGTGGATACAAGACCATGCGCGTGCCAACCACGTTGGTCGGATGGCTGAACTTTACATACTCAGCATTCAAACCAAAGTTCACGCCATAAGGCAGATCCGGGCGCAAGGCGGCCACACTGAGTTGCGGCAAGCGTGAGTATGGCGGCACGATAGGTGCCAGCGGATCCTGCAGGGTTTGATAGCTTTGCGCCAACAGATTGGCCGACCACCAGCCTGCGTTGTAGGTCAGGCTGCCTTGCCGCACCAGCGTCCCCTGCGAGACTTGGGTAATGCGCGTAGACAAGTCAGTGAAGTAGTTGGAGTCGGAAACCCCGTTCAAATTCACATTGCCCGTCAGCCCCGCACCAAAGTTCTGGTTATGCACAATTGCATAAGCGTAACGATTGGTCTTGGTGACGTTGTCGTTCGGCAAATACTCAAAGCGCGAACTGCCTGAGTAATTGAAGTCGATGTAGCGAACATCACCAATCATCTGTACGCCGCGCTTGGTCATCGCTTTGGATGTCAGCGTAGCGTCCATGTTCGGCGCGATATTCCAGTACAGCGGTTGCGTATATTGAAAACCGGTTCTTGTATTCGCACCTACGGTGGCAGGCAGGAGGCCGCTCTTGCGCTGATTATTCAGCGAGAAGGACAGCCAGGGCGAATACAGGATTGGCGTGTCTTTGAACACCAGTTTTACGTCATCGCCAGTGCCCACTTCGCGATCGTAATCCAGCTTGAGGCCGCCGACTTCGGCATACCAGTCCTGATTCTCACCAGCAGGACAGGTGCTGTAGGTAGCATTGGTAAGACGGTATTGACCTTCGCCTTCAAAGTCGACCTTTTCAGCTTTGCCCACACCCGTGGTGATTTGAGGCTTATACGAAGCTTCCGGAAGCATGTCGGGAAGTTGTGTCAGCGCCGTTGCATTTTGTGGTGGCTTGCGTTTTATTTCGCGGCGGATGGAGTAGTCCGCTTGATCTAGGTAGCCCTGGCTTTCATCTAGGCGCAGACGCATCTTGGTACCACGCATGACATCATCATCGCGCGTCAGCTTGACGTTGCCAACCGCCTCGGCTTCATCGTCCAGCTGCCAATAGGTCAGGTGGTCTGCATTCAGAACCGCATCACGTTTGCGTAGCTCTACATTGCCTTGCGCAACCAGCTCTTGTTCGGTGCGGCCATCAATGCTGTCGGCCACGATATAGATAGGCGCTGCTTTGGGGTCTGTATATTTGCCTGGCTCAGGCAGCATGCCGGCGCGCTCGTAGGCCGAATACAAGGGCGGGACACGCGGTTGCTCAGTAACTTGTGGAGGCTTGTAGGCCTGAACCTGGGCTGGCGACGCGGCTTGTACAACAGGGGCTTCGACTGGGCGCTCTTTAAGATTGGCCGTCACAGCAGCAGGAGCGGCGGCTGATTTGGCTTCATTCGAGGCGACGGGCGCAGAGTCAGCGACTTCTGGTTTGCGTCCAGCTTTTGCCGCTTGTTTGGCGGGCCTTGGTGTCGGTGCCGGTTCGGGCGTGGCTGTCGTTGCAACGGGTGTGGGCGCAGGCACTGCGGCAACAGCCGGACTCTCAAGAGTTGGTGGAGTTTGCTTGGCAACCGGCGTACCGGCGCCCATCAGGCCTGGGTCTACCCGCAAAGGCGGCAGTGTTTCAACCGCGCCCGCAGTGCCGGCTACCGTAATCAGGGCAGCAATTCCAAGTTGTCCGCGTACCGATGCTGTCATGCCGTCTGAGTGCTTCTTTGCATCCCGCTCCGTCCCCCAAAGCCTGACAGGCAGTTACAAGCCAAATGATAGAATCAGGCATTCTATCATCGGGCGCATTCACAAGCGCTAGCAAAGACATGCAACGTCAGCAGGAAATAACCGTTTGGCTGCAAAGCCTTGCCCCCGGGCGCTCCTTCACCCTCGCCCCGGCTTCTGCCGATGCCAGTTTCCGGCGTTATTTTCGGGTCAGCTACAACGATGGTGCGACCCAGATCGTCATGGATGCCCCGCCCAGCCACGAAGATTGCAAGCCCTGGTTGCATGTACAGGACCTGTTTGCAAGGGCTGGTGTGCATGTGCCGAAAGTGCTGGCAATCGATCTGGAACGCGGTTATCTGTTGCTATCGGACCTGGGTAGCCAGACTTATCTGCCGGTTCTTGATGCTGAGTCGGCCCCGGCGCTTTATGCCGATGCCGTTGATGCTTTGTTGGCACTTCAACTCGCCAGCCAGCCCGGCCAATTACCTGAGTACAACGAGGCACTCCTGCGTCGCGAGCTGGATTTGTTTCCGGAGTGGTATCTGGGCAAGCATCTGGGCGTAACGCTCAATGACAAGCAGACTGTGATGCTGGAAAAAACATTCCGTCGCATCATGGATGTGAACCTGGCTGAACCGCAGGTGTATGTGCATCGCGACTTCCACTCGCGCAACTTGATGGTGACCATTCCCAATCCGGGTGTGATCGACTTTCAGGATGCAGTGTACGGCCCTATCAGTTATGACCTGGTCTCGCTGTTCAAGGATGCGTATATCAGCTGGGACGAAGAGCTGATCATCGACTGGCTGGTCCGCTACTGGGAAAAGGCGCGCAAGCTGGGCTTGCCGGTGCGCGATGATTTCGGTGATTTCTACCGCGATTACGAATGGATGGGAGTGCAACGCCATCTCAAGGTGCTTGGGATCTTTGCACGCCTTTATCATCGCGATGGCAAGGATGGATACCTCAAAGACATGCCTCTGGTGGCAGCCTATCTGCGCAAGGCCTGTCATCGCTATGAAGCCTTGCACCCGCTTTTGCGCTTGCTTGATCAGGTCGAGGGCGTCGTACCTACCGGCCTGGGGTTCTGAGCATCGCTATGCGTGCAATGATTCTGGCAGCGGGGCGCGGCGAGCGGATGCGGCCGCTGACCGACTTTCTGCCCAAGCCCCTCTTGAGTGTGGGGGGCAAGCCGCTGATCGTCTGGCACCTGGAGCGTCTTGCGGCGGCGGGCTTCAAGGATATCGTGATCAATCATGCCCACCTGGGCCAAAAATTGATTGCAGCGTTGGGAGATGGCGATCGCTGGGGCCTGCGTATCCAATGGTCGGCCGAGCCTGAGGGCGCACTCGAAACCGCTGGCGGCATTGCCAAGGCCATGACTCTGCTGAATCCGGACAATGGAAATGCGCCATTTCTGGTCATCAATGGCGATATCTATTGCGACTGGAACCTGGCCCTGGCCACACAACGCATGAGCCAGCCCAAGGACGACTTGGCTTATCTGGTGATGGTGCCCAATCCCGAGCACCATCCGAATGGCGACTTTGTATTGAACGGTGATCGGGTCCAGGATGTCGAACAGGCAGCAGGCAAGCTGACCTTTGCTGGAATCGGTATTTACCGCCCGGCACTGTTCACGGGGGTTGAGCGTGGCAAGCCAGCCAAACTGGCCCCCTTGCTGCGAGAAGCGATGCACAATGGTCATGTCAGTGGCGAATGTCATCCGCGCCGCTGGGAAGATGTGGGTACGCCGGAGCGTCTGGCGGCCCTGGATGTGGAACTCACAATCAAACCGCCAGTCATTCAGACACCATGAACACGCAAGCATTTAAAGCCCGTCGTCTCGACACACTCAAGCGCATGGGCGCCGGCATCGCCATCGTTCCGACTGCGCCGGAACAGACGCGCAACCGCGATACACATTTCCCGTTTCGCGCCGACAGCTATGCCTATTACCTGTCCGGATTTGTCGAGCCTGAAGCCGTCGTCGTGCTGATTGCCGGCGAAAAGCCACAAAGCATTTTGTTCTGCCGTGACAAGAACGAGGAGCGTGAGATTTGGGACGGCTTCCGTTGGGGGCCAGCGGCGGCTGCTGAGGCTTTTGGTTTTGACGCAGCCTATTCCGTCAACGACCTCGACGCCAAGCTGGTTGAGCTGATGGCGAATCAGCCCTCGCTGTATTACGCCGTCGGTCACGATGCTACCTGGGACACGCGCATCACCCAGGCGCTCAACGGCGTGCGTGCACAAGCGCGCGCCGGCAAGCGCGCGCCCGAAAACATTCGCGACATTCGCAGCCTGCTCGATGCGCAGCGCCTGATCAAAGATGAACTGGAAATCGCTACCATGCGGGAAGCCGGTGTGATCTCTGGTGAAGCCCATCGCCGCGCCATGCGCGCCACGCGGCCGGGTCGTTTTGAATATGAAATCGAAGCCGAACTGATTCACGAATTCCGTACGCGCGGCTGCCAGTCTGTTGCCTATCCCAGCATTGTCGCTGGCGGCAAGAATGCCTGCGTGCTGCACTATGTTGAAAACAATCAGCAGCTCAACGATGGCGATCTGTTATTGATTGATGCGGGTGGCGAGCTGGATGGTTACGCCAGCGATATCACCCGAACCTTCCCGGTCAATGGCCGTTTCAGTGGCGCGCAGCGCGACGTGTATCAGCTGGTTTTGAATGCACAGGACGCCGCCATTGCTGCAACCAAACCCGGCAATACTTTTCATGATCCGCACGATGCCGCCGTGCGTGTGCTGGCGCAAGGCATGCTTGATCTGGGTTTGCTGCAAGGCAGCTTTGACAGCGTCATGGAACAGGAAAGTTACAAGCGTTTCTATATGCATCGAACCGGTCACTGGCTGGGCCTGGATGTGCATGATGCCGGCGAATACAAGGACGGCGAAGACTGGAAGAAATTGCAACCGGGCATGATGCTGACCATAGAGCCGGGTTGTTATATCCGTCCGGCAGATGATGTGCCGGCGGTTTTCCATAACATTGGTATTCGCATTGAAGACGATGCACTGGTGACTGCGGGTGGTTGCGACATCATCACCAAGGCCACGCCGAAAACCATTGCCGAAATCGAAGCGGTGATGGCGGAGACGCGCTAATCGTGAGTAATCATGTCGCGATTATCGGTGGTGGACCAGTTGGTATGGCCTTAGCGCTGGCCTTGCATCAGCAAGGTGTGGCCGCCGAAGTTCACGACTTGCGCCCACGTGGCGCCGCGGCAGGCGATCAACGCGTCCTGGCTTTGTCGCACGGCTCGCAGCAAACTTTGACTGCACTCGGC
>DATJIB010000096.1:0-4736 GCA_035493575.1 Rhodocyclaceae bacterium
AGAAACAACCAGCAGATTTTCGTGACGCTGCTTCCAGATATCACCGAGCAAAATCGGGGTGGCATAGACGTTATCCACCGGGATATCGAAGAAGCCTTGAATTTGGTCGGCATGCAGGTCAACCGTCAGCATGCGATCGACGCCCACCGATTGCAGCATGTTGGCAACCACCTTGGCAGTAATTGCCACGCGCGCAGAGCGCGGACGGCGGTCCTGACGGGCATAACCGAAGTAAGGGATGGCGGCGGTAATCCGGCCGGCTGAGGCGCGCTTGAGAGCGTCCACCAGCACCATCAACTCCATCAGGCTGTCATTGGTCGGTGCGCAGGTTGATTGCAGCACGAACACATCGTGACCGCGTACATGCTCCAGCAACTCGACATTCACCTCACCGTCCGAGAAACGGCCGACAGTGGCGCGCCCCAAAGACATGTTCAGGCGCTTGACCACATCAGCGGCAAGTTTCGGGTTGGCGTTGCCCGTGAATACCATCAGGCTGTCGTATGCCATATGCGTCTCGACGAAAACGATTCTGAAAAAGCAAAAGCGGACAGATGGTGTATCTGTCCGCAACGTACTGCCGTATTCGTTGCCATTTACCTAAAAACCACAACAAATACTGAATTCTTTGGCTGGGGAGGAAGGATTCGAACCTTCGCATGCCGGAATCAAAATCCGGTGCCTTAACCAGCTTGGCGACTCCCCAACATCAGCTACACCACTCGAAAGGGCACCGCCGAAAGGACGCGCATTATCCTGTGCAAATTTAATTAAGTCAAGCAACCCAGCAGAGGATGTTGATCAATTCCGCGCGCCACAAAGCTGCGCGTGCCGCTTGGCATCTGGGCTTGGGCTCGCAAGGCATTTGATTCGTCAGTAAATTCTGCAAAGACACACGCCCCGGATCCACTCATGCGAGGGGTGCCATAAGGGCGCAATAAATTCAAATATGCCGCCACCTCTGGGTGCAAGCGGCACGCAATGGCTTCCAAGTCATTATGCCCCTGCCCCGGCCGCCATTGGTCAGGTTGAATGGGTAGAGTGCTCCTGCAGAGGTCAGGCGAGGTAAAAATTGCCGCTGTCGGCACACTAACGGGGGGAATCAATACCAGATACCAGGCCGGCGGCAGCACGACATCCAGAAAGGCCTCGCCAACGCCCTCCGCAAACGCACTATGTCCATGCACAAAAATGGGAACATCCGCCCCGAGCTGCAGCCCCAGGACCTCCAGCTCGGCTCGGCTGAGGCCGGTTTGCCAGAGATGGTTCAGCACTACGAGTGTCGTCGCCGCATCGGAGCTACCACCGCCCAGACCGCCGCCCATGGGGAGGTGCTTTTCGAGCTGAATTTCTGCACCAAAGCTAGTCCCTGTCGCCTGCTGCAACAACTTGGCCGCACGCACCGTCAGATCCTGCTCAGCCGGTACCCCGGGAATCGGCGTTCGCAAGGCGATGGTTGGCTCGTCACGCACATCAAAAGACAAGCTATCGCCAAAGTCGAGAAAACGGAATACGGTTTGCAGCAAGTGGTAGCCGTCAGAACGGCGACCGACCACATGCAAAAATAAATTGATTTTGGCCGGGGCTGGGTAGCGTGTCATTTACCAGCCTCGGCATTCACATCTTCCCAGCTATCCACACGCAATCGAACCGAGACATCACCACCTTCAATCAAGAGCAATTGTGGTTTGCCATTTTCGCCATAGCGTAGCCACTGCACCGTCCAGTCGGGCAAGACCAGTCGTGCTGGGCGACCTTTTTCGTCTTTGCTTGCATCAGGAGCAATGCCACGCAGCCAATCTGGCAGCGCAGCTATGGGAATGGGTGTGCCGAACAAGCGCCCCGCCAAGGCATCCAGCGTATCGGCTTGATGTTGCGCACCATCAGGCAGTGTCAGCACCACGCCATGCTCATCACGGCGCAGCTCGGCCATGCCCTGACCGAGTGGGCCCGCCAGCACCAGCTCATCCTGAGCGGAGCTATGCTGCCAGCTCAGCGTTCCGTGGTAAGCCGTATCCTGCTGCCTGATCGATATGCGGCCGCTCAAAGAAAAGCCAGCATCCGCCTGGGCCACACCACACAAACCCAGGCCCAATAAAAAAACCAACAGCTTCTTCAAGGCAGGAATTTCTTGATGGTTTCCGCCAGCATTTCATTGCTTGGGTTGGCACGGGCAGCATCGGCCCAGACCTTGCGCGCATCCGGCTGCCGGCCCAGCGACCACAGCACTTCGCCCAGATGGGCGGCAATTTCCGGATCCGCGCGCTTGGCAAATGCCTGCTGCAATACAGTCAGCGCGGCAGCGCCATCGCCTTTGCGAAAGAGCACCCAGCCTTTGCTATCGAGGATAAATGGGTCGCCCGGCAGTATGGTCAAGGCCTTATCGATCATTTGCTGCGCTTCGTCCAGACGCACGCCACGTTCAGCCCACGAATAGCCGAGTGCATTGTAGGCATGGGCATGATCCGGTTTGTTCTTGATCAGGCGCTGCAAGAGACGATCAGAGGTGTCGTACTTGTGCAGACGATCCGCGCTCAACGCGGTTTCGTAGAGTAAATCCGGGTCGTCAGGCTGCGCGGCCAATGCTTTGTCGAGCAGCGCGTACGCCGCCTCATGCTGATTGGCCTCACGCAGAAGCTGGGCTTCAGCAATCTTCATCTGCGTACGTGAGGCCTCATCCGTGACAGTAACCTTCTGCAAAATGGCACGCGCACCAGCCAGGTCACCTGCACGCGCCGTCAACAATGCAGCCCGGGACTGCGCGGACATATATTGGGCACTTGGCGTGACACCGGCATACCAGGCTGCAGCTGCCCGAAGATCCCTCTTATCCTCCGCCATCTGGCCTAGGTAGGTACGAATCACATTGCTTTCGATGTACCCCATATCCACCAAACGAGTGAATTGCGCCTCGGCAGTAGGGTAGTCCTGCAGTTGCAAAGACAGCAGACCAACTGCGTAAATGACGTCAGCGTTATCCGGCTGCTGCTGCAGCACGCGTTTGAATTCGGTCAGTGCCTCATCAAATCGTTTTTGCGCAACAAGGGCCCGCGCCAAACCCAGGCGTGCATCATTCGCTTGCGGGTTAGCCTTAACAAAGGACTGAAGTACCGTAACCACTTCATCCGGTTGATTCTGTACCAGCAGGGCTTTGAACAGTACCGCAAACTCCCAGTCCGGGCGCAAGGCTAGCGCTTGATTAATATCGGCCTGCGCGCGCGGAATATTTTTGGCCGCATAGGCCGCTTGCGCACGCGCAAAATGCGCCTCCGGCAAATTCAAGTAAGGAGTTGTCGCCTGTTCAATCACGCTATACACGGCGGCTTTATCTTCGACGCGAGCCAACAGTCGATTCAGACGCATCAAGGTCGCCGGCACATTCGCGCCATCCAGCTCCAGCGCGCGCGGCAGATGCAAGGCAACTTCATCCAGACGGCCAAACGCCGCCGCCAGAGTCACTGCCATCTGCTGTGCAGCTGCCGAAGCAGGCTCACGCTCGACCCACAGCCGCGTCGCGGCCAGCGCAGCGTCATATTGGCGGGCATGCAGAGCAACTTCCGCAGCGCGTTTGGCAATGCGAGGGTCTTGCGTTGTCTGCGCCAGGTCCAGATAAGCCGCCACTGACAATGGCACTTGCCCACGCGTGCCTGCAATCTCAGCGAACATAAACTGATAAAGGATTTGCGGAGTCAGCTCTGTTACCGGCGGTTTGGCGAACAGTCCGTTCGGGGCATCAGCTGGCTTATTTTCAATTGCCATGCCCTCTAGCGACACACTCAGCAATAGCGCACCAAGCAAAGAGGAAATGCGTAGGGAAGAAAATTGCGGTTTCATGGCAGCGGGAATAGTCATAGACATCATTAGAATGTGGGCATGTTAGCAGGTTCCCTTATTCGATCAGATCATGCCTGAACTTCCCGAAGTAGAAGTCACCCGCCTTGGCATCTCCCCCAGCCTGACAGGGCAGCGCGTCAGCGCGGTGGTAGTACGTACGCCCAAGCTACGTTACCCGATTCCAGGTGAATTAAGCGCCTTGTTGTGTGACAAGGTGTTGCAATCGGTCACGCGGCGCGCCAAATACCTGCTGCTGGATTTTGGTCACGGCAGGCTGTTATTGCACTTGGGCATGAGTGGCAGCCTGCGCTTGTTGCCTACAGCCACCGTGCCCGAGAAACATGACCATATCGATATCGTGTTCGGTAAAACCGTGCTGCGCTTTCGCGATCCTCGGCGCTTCGGTTCAGCGCTGTGGCTGAGCGGCGAGGACAGCCATGCGTTACTGGATGTACTTGGCCCCGAGCCCTTGTCTGACGTATTCGATGCGAAATGGCTGCATCAGGCTTTGAAGAAACGCGGCACGCCAATCAAACCCACCTTGATGGACGGGCATTTGGTGGTGGGTATTGGCAATATTTACGCCTCTGAAAGCCTGTTCCGCGCTCGTATCAACCCCAAGACTGCAGCAAACAAAGTGTCACTGGCTCGACTTGAACGCCTGGTGCCGGAAATCAAAGCCACACTGACTGCAGCAATCGCCAAAGGCGGCAGCAGTCTGCGCGACTTTATTCATTCGGATGGCAGCTCGGGCTACTTCCAGCAGGAGTATTTCGTCTATGGACGGGATGGATTGCCTTGTCGGGTTTGTGGGGCGGAGATTAAGCGGATTGTGCAGGGGCAGCGGGCTACGTTTTATTGTCCTAGCTGTCAGCGCTAATCACAGACTCTAGGTAAACAAC
>DATJIB010000097.1:0-6689 GCA_035493575.1 Rhodocyclaceae bacterium
GTGCGAAGTAACCAATGCTCAAACCACGCCCTTGCGTAACCGTACCGCTGATGGCAGGGATGGCGCCGGCGATGGTCTTGACCAAGGTCGACTTGCCCTGCCCGTTGGCGCCGAGAATACCGATACGCTGGCCGGCCATCACAGACTTCTTGACGTTGTGCACGATCACCGTCGGCGGTGTGCCAGCCGGTGCATCAGATAAAGGGGCGTAACCCAGCTCACACTTATCAAGCGTCAGCATTGGATTAGGCAGATTGAGTGGCTCTTTGAATTCGAAATTGAAATCGGCGCTGGTCAGCACTGGCGCCAGGCGCTCCATGCGGTCCAGTGCCTTGACGCGACTCTGAGCTTGTTTGGCTTTACTCGCCTTGGCCTTGAAGCGCGCAATAAATTGCTGCAAGTGCTCAATCTTGTCTTGCTGCTTTTCAAACGAGGCCTGTTGCAGAATCATCTGCTCGGCGCGCATGTCTTCGAAGGTACTGTAGTTGCCACCGTAACGCGTGAGCTTGTTGTTCTCGATATGCAGCGTCACCGAAGTCACGGCATCCAGAAACTCGCGGTCATGGCTGATCACCACCATGGTGCCGGCATAACGTTGCAACCACGCTTCCAGCCACACCAGTGCATCTAGGTCCAAGTGATTGGTCGGTTCGTCGAGCAAAAGTAAATCCGACGGACACATCAACGCGCGCGCCAGTTGCAAGCGCATACGCCAACCGCCGGAAAAGCTATTGACCGGATTTTCGAGTTCGGTGGTCTTGAAGCCCAAGCCCAGAATCAGCGCCTGCGCCTTGGCTTGCGCTTCGTACTCGCCCGCTTCACCCAAGTGCATATACGCATTCGCCATGCGCTCGCCGTCTTCGCTTGCTTCAGCTGCAGCGACCTCTTCACGCGCTTTGAGCAAGACGGTATCGCCTTCGATCACGAAGTCGGTCGCGCTTTGCTCGGTTTCCGGCATGTCCTGCGCCACTTGGGCCATATGCCACTGTGGCGGCAGATAGTAGTCGCCAGCATCTTCATGCAAGGTGCCGTTAAGCAGTGCAAACAGCGTGGACTTGCCAGCGCCATTGCGGCCAACTAGGCCAACTTTTTCGCCGGGAGCGAGTGAGGCGGAAACGCCGTCAAGCAGCGTTTTGGTGCCACGCCGCAGCGTGACATTCTTGAGGGTGATCATGCAGCGGGAACTCCGATATTGGGTGATCTGCAACAGGCCTCATCGAATTCGATGAGGTCGACAGAGCATTCCGGCGAAGTCCCTGCGTGCAACAGTGCAAATGAAAGTGGCGCAAGTGTACCGTATGCGCCTCATTTTCTGTCTGACAAATACAGGTAAGGGCTTCTGACATAAAAGAATCTTGGGCGAGGAGTAAGATCAAGGCATCCACTTTGCACTCCACCACTCTTAGAGGTAAATCATGAGCACACTGAAAGTCCTTGGCATCTGCGGCAGCCTGCGTGGCGACTCAACCAATATGGGCATGCTGCGTTACGCCCAGACCAATGCTCCGGCTGGCATGAGCATCACCATCGCCGACTTGAGCCAAGTACCGTTCTTTGTGCGCAACGAAGACAAGTCGGCGGCAGTCGAAGCGCTGCTGGCCCAGTTTGCTGAGGCTGAGGCTTTTATCTTCGCCTGCCCTGAATACAATTATTCGATTGCCCCAGCACTGAAAAACGCCCTCGATTGGGCATCGCGCGCGCCCGACAACAAGCTGCTGGCTGGTAAACCTGCGGCCATGTTCGGCGCGGGCGGCGGCATGGGCACTTCGCGTGCCCAACACCATCTGCGCCAGGTCACCTCGGCGCTGAACATTCTGCTGCTCAACAAGCCGGAAGTTTATGCCAACGCTTTTTCGGAAAGCTTCGACAAGAGCAACGGCAATCTGGTCGATGAAAAAATTCAGAAGGCTTTGCTCAAGCAACTCGACGCCCTGCACGCTTGGGCCACTAAAGTTCGCTAAATCGATTTTTGTAAGCCCTTCTTTTCAAACGTATAGTCTCTGGCACAGGTAGCGACACAAGTCCGCCTGTGCTAGGATCGCGCCTCTTTTGACCCCGCCCGCCCGGCTTTACGGGAGGGCATTGTTGTTTTCTGCCGAGTAGTTTTTTAGCCCTGCCCGTCTTTTCGGGAGGGCGTTGTTGTTTTCATTTTCCCTGTCTTCAAATCAGGAGGGGATGACAAGGGGGTGAAACCCTCTTGTGTCGTCACTTGTTTTCAGCGTTTGGTAAATATTTGTGCAGTCGCGTATTTCGAAACTCCCTAAGCCGCGTGCCGGCTCTCCTACCGATCTGCCACCCGCAGCAGGCTCGGCGGATGCCCTTGTCATCACACAACTGGTCAAAACCGGTGAGCCGCTGGTGGTCATCGCCAGCACCCCGCTGGATGCACAGCGACTGCAGGAAGAAGCGCGCTGGTTCGCACCGAGTCTGCGCGTACATTTCCTGCCGGACTGGGAAACCCTGCCTTACGATGCCTTCTCTCCGCACCAGGATCTGGTGTCGGAACGCTTGGCCACGCTCTACGCAGTCATGCGCGGCGAATGCGACCTGCTGGTTGTTGCTGCCGGTACGGCGCTGACCCGACTCGCGCCGGCGCAATATCTGGCTGCGCATACTTTCTTTCTCAAGAAGGGTGACCAGCTCGACATCGAGCAATTGCGCGCCCAACTCATCATCGCCGGTTACGAGCATGTCACCCAGGTGGTGGCGCCTGGTGAATACAGCATACGTGGCGGCCTGGTCGATCTGTATCCGACCGGCGCGGCCCTGCCCTATCGGATTGACCTCTTCGACGCAGAAGTTGAAAGCATCAAGAACTTCGACGCCGACTCGCAGCGCACGCTATTTCCGGTACCCGAAATCCGCATGCTGCCGGCACGTGAATTTCCGATGGAAGAAAAAGGCCGCACCACCTTCCGCCAGCGCTTCCGTGAAACCTTTGAGGGCGACCCGACCCGCACCCAGATTTACAAGGATGTCTCGAACGGTACCCCAACCGCCGGCATCGAGTATTACCTGCCGCTGTTCTTCGACGAGACAGCGACGCTGTTCGACTACCTGCCGCAAGGCGCGCATGTATTGCTGCATGGCAATGTGCCAGGTGCGCTGGCCGAATTCTGGGTCGACCTCAAGAGCCGCTACTCCATGGTCGGCGGTGACCGCTCGCGGCCTGTGTTGCCGCCGGGTGACATCTTCCTCCGCGATGAGCAGTTCTTTGTAGCGCTGCAGAAATACCCGGTCTGGCGCATCAAGGCAGCCGACAAACAAGACAATGTCGAACGCGAAATCATTCCGCCGGTTGCGCTGACGCCCGCGCCTATCGCCACCGATCGCCGCGCCGACGACCCATTGCGTTTGCTGCGCCACCACCTGAATACCTTCACCGGCCGTACCCTGCTGCTGGCTGAGTCGCCCGGTCGACGCGAAACCATTCTGGAGTTTCTCGTCACGAACGAGTTGCGCCCAGAAGCCACCAATGACTTCGCTGGCTTTGAGGCCACAGATGCCCGCTTCATGCTCGGCGTGGCACCGCTCTCGACAGGCTTTGTCGTGCCGGAAGAGGAATACTGCATCCTCACCGAAAACGAGCTTTACGCCGCCACTGCACGCCCGCGCGGCAAGCGCAGTGACGCCCGCCGCAGCAATCTGGAAGGCTGGCTGCGCGACCTGTCCGAGCTCAAGATCGATGATCCCGTTGTGCATGAAAGCCACGGTATTGGCCGTTACAAAGGTCTGATCCATTTTGACTACGGCGATGGCGACAACGAGTTTCTGCATCTTGAATATGCTGGCGGCGACACGCTCTATGTACCTGTCTCGCAACTTCAAGTTATCTCGCGCTACAGCGGCGCTGATCCTGAAGCAGTGGAATTGCACAAGCTCGGCAGCGGCCAGTGGGACCGCGCCAAGCGCAAGGCCGCCGCGCAGGTACGTGACACCGCTGCCGAGCTATTGAATCTCTACGCCCAACGCGCGGCGCGCGAAGGCCATCGCTTTGAATTCCTGCAGCATGATCTGGACGCTTTTGCCGAGGGCTTCGGTTTCGAAGAAACGCCAGACCAACTGGCCGCCATCAATGCCGTAATCGGCGATATGACCTCGGGCAAGCCTATGGACCGCCTGGTTTGTGGCGACGTTGGCTTTGGCAAGACCGAAGTCGCGCTGCGTGCGGCCTTCATTGCCATCGCCGGCGGCAAGCAAGTCGCCATGCTCTGCCCGACCACACTGCTGGCCGAGCAGCACTATCAAACCTTTGCCGACCGCTTTGCCGACTGGCCGGTGCGCGTTGCCGAAATCTCGCGCTTCCGCAGTGCCAAGGAGCAGGAACAGGCGATTGTCGAACTCGCCGCTGGCAAGATCGATATCCTGATCGGTACGCACCGCCTCTTGCAGAAGGATGTGAAGTTTGATCGCTTGGGCCTGGTCATCATCGACGAAGAGCATCGCTTTGGCGTACGCCAGAAGGATGCACTGAAAGCGCTGCGCGCTGAGGTCGATGTACTCACGCTGACTGCCACGCCTATCCCGCGCACCCTGGGTCTGTCACTGGAAGGCCTGCGCGATTTCTCGGCGATTGCTACTGCCCCGCAAAAGCGCCTCGCCATTCGCACCTTCCTGCACCCCTGGTCCAAGGGTGTGATCCGCGAAGCCTGTCTGCGTGAATTCAAGCGCGGCGGCCAGGTCTACTACCTGCACAACGAAGTCGCCACCATCGAGAACATGAAGGAGCGGCTACAGGCGCTGCTGCCTGAAGCGCGCATTGCCGTTGGCCACGGTCAGCTGCCGGAACGCGAGCTGGAACGCGTAATGAAGGAATTCACGCAACAGAAACACAATCTGCTGCTGTGCTCGACCATTATCGAAACCGGTATCGATAATCCGCACGCCAACACCATTCTGATTGGCCGCGCCGACAAGTTCGGGATCGCGCAGTTGCATCAGCTGCGCGGCCGCGTTGGTCGTTCCCACCACCAGGCTTACTGCTATCTGCTCAGCGACCAGGACGCCAAGCCTTCCAAGCAGGCAGGCAAACGTCTGGAAGCGATTCAGATGACCGAAGAGCTGGGCTCCGGTTTCTTCCTGGCCATGCACGACCTGGAAATTCGTGGCGCCGGTGAAGTGCTGGGCGAAAACCAGAGCGGCGAGATCCACGAGATCGGCTTCGCCATGTACACCAACATGCTTAACGCTGCAGTCAAGGCACTCAAGGAAGGCAAGGAAGTCCCTGATCTGACCCAGCCCTTGTCCGTCACATCCGAAATCAATCTGCGTGCGCCAGCCTTGCTGCCGAACGACTACTGCCCGGATGTGCATGAACGCCTGACGCTATATAAGCGCCTGTCCAATGCCGAGTCGCGTGAAGAACTGCAGGAGCTGCAGGAGGAGTTGATCGACCGTTTCGGTGATATGCCACAACAGACGATTGCGCTGATGGAAACCCACAAGCTGCGCATTGCTGCCAAGCCGCTCGGCCTGACCAAGATCGATGCCTCGGAAACCCAGATCACGCTGCAATTCATTCCCAATCCACCTGTCGATCCAGCCAATATCATCATGCTGATCCAGAAGGACAGGAACCTGAAGTTCGCCGGCCAGGACAGACTGACCTGGAAGAAAAACAGCGGCAATCTGCAAGAACGTGTGGCTGCAATTCGAGAGTTGATGACCCGGCTCAAGCCGTAAAGCCAACAGCGTCTGTACGTAAGATTTTTCCGACAAGAGTTTAGGATGCAGCCTATCTATGCAGGCTGTGCCTAAATTTATATTTGGTGCTAATTCCTCATGAAGGAGCACCTTGAATGTTTCACTCCAATAATCATAACCATCCAGGTCAGCCCAGCACAGCCACCAAGCTGACCTATGCTTCCGCGATTGCGGCCGCGATCCTCGCCGTTCTATTCGTGCTCAGCCCTTTGGCTCACGCCCAAAGTGCGACGACTGACACGAACGCAGCCAGTCCCGAATTGAAAAGCAGCAAGACCGTGTCGACGCTGAATAGTCGTGACCGCTCTTATCTTGAGAAGCTGGCCCAGGCCAACCGGGCTGAAATTGCCGCCGCAGAAATTGCCCAGACCAAGGCAAGCGACGAGCAGGTCAAGCAGTTTGCTCAGCATATGCTGGATGATCACAGCAAAGCGCTGGACGAGATCACCACCCTGGCCACCTTGAAGAATGTTGAGTTACCTAGCGTGCCGGCTGCCAAGCAACAAAAGCAGCTAGCCCGCCTGCAGAGCCTCTCTGCCATCGAGTTCAACAAGGAATACGTCAACAAGGCCGGTATTGATGACCATCGCGCAGCCTTGAAGCTGGCTCAGACTGTCAGCAAAAAATCCAAGGATCCAGAACTGACTGCACTGGCCGACAAGCTTCAGCCGGTTATTGCCGCCCATCTGAAAATGGCGCTCGATTTGAACAAGAACTAAGCCTGTATCGATTTACCTGCAACACCCCGTCCCCTTTCGCCCCGGCCAACGCTGGGGCTTTTTTTTGGTGCGCACAGTCGTAGGACATGCAACTTCTTTTTCTTTCTACTGACAGAGCAGGATCAGTCAGCACTTTGCAAAAGGTTGGTTACATGAACATCAAAAATCTTTTTTACCTCTTATTAGCCGCCGGCTTCTCGACAGCTCATGCCGATCAGGTGATTCTCAAAAATGGCGATACGCTCACTGGCTCGGTCGTGGCCAAAC
>DATJIB010000098.1:0-3524 GCA_035493575.1 Rhodocyclaceae bacterium
TCTATTCCCGACATGATCGTTCGCGCTTCAAAGTACATGCCTATTCTGTAGGTGCGGTGGATAGGTGTTTTGAGCGAGAGCGCGTACAAGCCGGGGTAGATGTTTTTCGCGACCTGGACAATATGCCGGCGCAAGCGGCAGCGCAATTGATTGTGAATGATGGGATCGATATTCTGATTGATCTATCGGGGTATGCCCGCCATGCACGCCCAGAAATTCTTGCTTTGCGTCCCGCACCGCTGCAGTTGTCCAATCTCGGTTTTCAAGGCACGCTGGGCGCAGCGTATATCGACTATGCCTTACTGGATCGAAATATTCTGTTGCCTGAAATACGCCAATTCTGGGATGAAAAAATAGCCTATCTGCCACATTGCAGCTACCACTGTGAGACACCTGTTACTACGGCACAGGCATCGCGCACGGACGAAGGCTTACCCGAGCACAGCCTAGTTCTAGGCGCATTGCATCACCCAAGGAAGCTCGAGCCAGACAGTTTTCGTGTCTGGCTGTCCTTGCTGCACGAGTTACCAGAGGCGGTCCTGTGGCTACAGTATGAAACGCAGGAGCAGCGCGAGAATTTGAAATGCTTCGCCGAAGCTCACGGAGTACTTGAGGGCCGACTTGTTTTTTCACCCATGGCCGGCTACGAAAAGCATTTGGCCCGTTTGCGTCTGGCCGATATCTGTCTCGATACATTTACCTATAACGGCCACACCACGACTGTCGAGTCTCTTGGTATGGGAGTGCCAGTTGTGACGCTTAAAGGTCAGGGTGTTGTGGCGCGTATTGCATCAAGCATGCTGACGGCGCATGGTCTGCCTGATCTGACGGCAAGTACGGTCGAGGAGTACAACGCCATCGTACATAAACTGGCGCGAGATACTGCCTGGCGTGATGAAGTCAAAAAACGGATCGGTGATTATGCGCACAGCAATCTGTTTTGCCCCGAGCGCCGGGTACGCGAGATTGAGACCGCTTACGAGATGATCTGGGCGCGCCATCAAGCGGGCTTGGCGCCCGATGATTTTGATGTGCCACCGTTTGTTGCCTAGGATTTAACGTAAGTCACAAAGTCGAACTCAAGCCCGTCGGCGCTGCGTAGGCAATCACGAAATACCTGTTGCCATTGATCGCGTGGAAACTCCGGGAACTTGGTATCGCCGTCAAAGGCCTGATGCAGTTCTGTGAGCTCCAGGCAATCGGCTTCTTTCAGCGCTTGGCTATATAGTTCTGCGCCACCGATCACGAAAACCTTCTCTGCACCGGAGCAGGCTGCACGTGCTGCTGCGATGGAGGTGAATACCTCGGCGCCGGCAGCAACATATTCAGGATTGCGCGTGATGACGATATTGCGGCGGTTTGGCAGTGGCCGAAATTTTTCCGGCAGCGACTCCCAGGTCTTGCGCCCCATGATGATGGGGTGACCATTGGTCAGCGCTTTGAAGTGCTTGAGATCCTCAGGCAAATGCCAGGGTAGCGTGCCGACGCCATCTACGGTATTGCCGATCACGCCATTGGCAGCAACGGCTGCGATAAGGGTGAGCTGGGGTTGGGTCTGTGTTGTCATGCCCGCCATTATAGCGAGCGATACAGGGCAACATACTCCTGTGCCGGACTATCCCAGCTATGGTCGGCGGCCATGCCGTTCTTTTGCAGCTGACGCCAGGTGCGTTGCTTGAGCCAAAGATCAGTGGCACGGCGGACAGTGGCGAGCAGTTCAGCGGGTTCGGCGCGCGTGAACACAAAACCGTTACCGTTGGTTTTGTCGCTTGCGTCGATCACGGTATCGGCTAGGCCGCCCGTTGCCCGCACAATCGGAGGGGTGCCATAGCGCAAGCTATACATCTGGTTCAGACCACATGGCTCAAAGCGCGAGGGCATCAGGAAGGCATCAATGCCCGCTTCAATCTGATGGGCGAGTTCTTCATTGAAACCGATTTGCACGGCGACTTGCCCCGGGTACTTGAGTGCCAATTTTTTGAAGGCAGCTTCGAGTGTCGCGTCACCACTACCCAGCACTACCAGCTGCGCGGGCAAGGCGATCAAGTCATCGGCAATCGCCAATAAAAGATCGAGCCCTTTTTGCCCAGACAGGCGACTGACTACCCCGAACAGCGGGCGGTCGTTGCTGACATCCAGTCCCATGCGTTGCTGCAGTGCCGTTTTGTTCTCGTATTTCTTGCTCAGATTGAGCATCTTATAGCGGGTCGGAAGATGAATATCCGTGGCTGGATTCCACTGCTCAGTGTCGATGCCATTGAGGATGCCGGTGAGCACGCTGCTGCGATAGCGTAGCAATGCGGCCATACCCATGCCATCGGTATCGGTTTGAATCTCGCGTGCGTAAGTCGGGCTGACGGTGGTGATGTGGTCGGCGTGCTGCAAGCCGCCTTTGAGAAAAGACAGATGGCCGTAATATTCGACACCATCAATCGCCCACGCTTGCGGCGGGAGTCCGAGCTCGCGCAAAGTGTGTGCGCCGAACAAACCCTGGAAAGCCAGGTTATGCACAGTCAGAATTGTTTTGGCGCGAGCTTCCAGCGTGTAACGCAAATACGCTGGTGCCAATGCGGTTTGCCAGTCATGGCAATGCAGGATGGCAGGCTGCCATTCAATAGGGCTGGCGGTGCTGGCAAGGAGTGCCGCAATATATGAGAGCAGGCCAAAGCGAACCGCGTTGTCATGCCAGTCGCGCCCATCGCTACCCAGATATGGATTACCGGGACGGGTATAGCAAGCCAGGCAGTCAAGCAGCAATAAGGGTGTGCCATCGGGTGCCGTGGCGCTGCGCAAGACTGCGCCGGGGAACACGCCTGCAGCGGCGGGAAGTTCAGCGATTATCGGCGCATCCGGAAAGGCCGCACTCAGGGCCGGGTAGTAGGGCACCAATACCCGCACATCCATTCCGGCTTTGCGCAGGGCTGGCGGCAAGGCCGCAGCCACGTCGCCGAGGCCGCCAGTTTTAACCCACGGCGCGATTTCAGAGGTAGCAAAAAGAACGTTCATTGCTCTGCCTGTTAAAGCCGATGGACGCTATCGGCGAGGGTTATTATTGTTTGCAGTTATTCGGCAGATGCATTTCAAATGACTCTTCTTCAATCAGAAGTGGTCCTTTGCCTTGCCGGCCAATCACCATGTAGTAGTTCTTGTCGGTGTAACACTTGAGCAGCGAATAGCGATTGGCGCGAATGCGTAGGCGCTCTCCAATGACCTCGTAGCGGACATTGTTGAACGTTGATTGATCATTGCGCTTCTTGGCCTTGGAAAGATTAAAGGCGACCAGCTGCTTCCATTGTGCACCTGTCACCTGTTGCTTTTCCATTTCACCGTTGTCGGTGTGCTTCATGCCGATGATATTTGCTGAAGGCGCATACAAATCGGTAAAGGCTGGATCGAAGGCGGAGGTCAGGGCTATGTACTGCTTGAAGAAGGCCTCGCCTTCTGCTTTGGAAATTGGCTTCGCCTGTGTCCAGCCACTACAACTTAAACAAATCAGAGTAAGAATCAGACTGCGAAATTTCATT
>DATJIB010000099.1:0-4919 GCA_035493575.1 Rhodocyclaceae bacterium
TGAGTGGAACCAGCCGCGATGCTGATCCGAACCTTCAAGATACAGATCGGCGCGTGGGCCAGTCGCATGACCTTCATTGTGCGAACCGCGCAGCACATGCCAATGCGTGGTGCCGGAATCGAACCAGACATCCAGCGTGTCATTGATCTTGACGTACTGTTCGGCTTCCGCGCCAAGCAGTTCCGCTGCCTCCATATTGAACCAGGCTTCGATACCGCCCATTTCAACACGCTGCGCGACTGCTTCCATGAGCTCAACGGTGCGCGGATGCAGCTCGCCAGTTTCCTTGTGCAGGAAAAATGGAATCGGTACACCCCAATTGCGTTGACGTGAAATACACCAGTCCGGACGACCAGCAATCATGGCGTGCAGACGCGGCTTGCCCCAGGCCGGATAGAACTCGGTTTCTTCAATCGCATTCAAGGCCAGCTCGCGCAGCGTCGCGCCCTGCTCCGGCTGCTTATCCATGCCGATAAACCACTGCGCCGTGGCACGGTAGATGATCGGCGTCTTATGACGCCAGCAATGCATATAGCTATGCGTGATGGTTTCGTGCTTGAGCAGTGCGCCGACTTCGCGCAGCTTCTCGACGATATTCGGGTTGGCTTTCCAGATGAACTGATTGCCGAAAAATTCCAGGCCAGGCACATACACGCCGTGCCCTTGCACCGGATTCAGAATCTCGTCAAAACTGCGGCCATTGGCGCGCCAGGTCACGAAGTCGTCTGCGCCATATGCAGGAGCGCAATGCACAACGCCGGTACCGGCATCCACGCCCACATACTCAGCCAGATACACCGGCGAGACGCGATCGTAGAACGGATGCTTGAATTCGATACCGCCCAAAGCTTCACCCTTGGCCTTGGCGATGATGTTGCCTTCAAGCTCATAACGTTTGAGGCAACCCTCGACCAGATCAGCAGCCAGTACCAGCAACTTGTCGCCGGCATCGACCAACGCGTACTCAACCTCAGGATGAATATTCAAGGCCTGGTTGGCGGGAATGGTCCATGGCGTGGTGGTCCAGATAACGATATAGGCAGGCTTTGGCAGCGCGCTCAAACCGAAGGCTGCCGCCAGCTTGCCGGCTTGCGCATCGTCAGCGGTACGGAAGGCCACATCAATGGCATCCGACTTTTTATCTTCGTATTCGACTTCCGCTTCAGCCAGGGCCGAGCCGCAATCAAAGCACCAGTTAACGGGCTTGAGACCCTTGAAGACGAAACCCTTCTTCACGATTTCAGCCAGCGCACGAATCTCACCGGCTTCGTTGGCGAAGTTCATGGTCAGATAAGGATTGTCCCAATCGGCCAATACACCCAGACGTTCAAAGCCGGCCTTCTGCAGCTCAACCTGCTCGGCGGCATATACGCGTGACAACTCGCGCACCTTGTCGGCCGGCAAATTCTTGCCATGGGTGACTTCGATCTTGTGTTCGATCGGCAGGCCGTGACAGTCCCAGCCCGGCACATACGGCGCATCAAAACCGGATAACGTCTTGGAGCGGACGATGATGTCTTTCAGCACCTTGTTCAGCGCATGACCAAGATGCAGCGCGCCGTTTGCATACGGAGGACCGTCATGCAGAATGAACTGAGGGCGGCCCTTGGCAGCTGCGCGAATCTTGCTATACAGCTTCTTCTTTTGCCAGTCGGCAATCCAGTTCGGCTCGCGCTTGGCCAAATCCCCTCGCATCGGGAAGGGGGTGTCCGGCATGTTCAGGGTTTTGCGGTAATCACTCATCTAATTCTCTGGGCCAATCTGAATTCAAAAAATAGTTTCGGGTCTCTTCGACGTCACGGGCAATCTGCGCTTTCAGCGCATCCAGCGTCGCGTACTTGGCTTCGTCACGCAGCTTGTGATGAAAATTCACATGCACGTGTTCGCCATAAATGTCGCGGTCAAAATCGAGCAGATGCACTTCCAGTACCGGCTTCAATCCTTCAGCAATCGTTGGCCGCACTCCCACACTGGCAGCGCCAAATACATTCTTGCCCAAACCGTCCACGCTCACGGCATAGATACCGGCCAGCGGCAGGCGTGCCCGTGCATGCTGCACGTTCGCCGTAGGAAAACCTATGGTGCGACCAATCTTGTCGCCATGCACGACACGCCCCGACATAAAGAAAGGGCGGCCAAGAAAATGTTCGGCACGCGCCAGATTGCCGCTCGCCAGCGCCGCGCGAATCGATGAACTCGACACACGCTCATCGTCCAGCTCGATCGTGGTCATGGCTTCCACCGTAAATCGATGGGCATAACCGGCTTGCTCGAGTGCAGCGAAGTCGCCAGTGCGCCCCTTGCCGAATCGGAAATCATCACCAATCAGCAGATGCCGCACACCGAGGCCGCGCACCAAGACCTGCTCGATAAACTCGTCAGCGGAGAGCGCGGCGAACTTGGCGTTGAAACGGCACACATACACCTGATCGACACCACACTCGGCCAGCAGTTCGAGCTTTTCGCGCAAGCGCGTGAGGCGAGCTGGGGCCGAAGCCGGGGAAAAATATTCGCGCGGATGCGGCTCAAAGGTCAGTACCGCCGAAGGCATGCTGACCTTCTTGGCCTTGGCTACCAGACGCTCCAGCATGGCGCGATGGCCCAGGTGCACGCCATCGAAATTGCCGATGGTCAGCACGGTAGGAAAGGCAGCTTTAGCGGGTATGCCGCGGTAGATGAACATTCAGGTTTCAGGCGCGGCAGGGCTGCTGCCGAAAAGTTAAGCCAAAACCGTACATTATCCTATAAAAAGCCCGTTCCCTACAGGCTTACCGGCGATCAAAACCAGATGGCAGATCAGTCCAGACGGGCCAGCTTGGACTTGGCCAGAGGAGGATTCTTGGCGAAATAGCGTTTGATGCCGCGCAGGATGGCTTCGGCCATTTTGTCCTGGTAATCGTCGTCGGTCAGACGCGCCTCTTCTTCAGGGTTGGAAATGAAGGCGGTTTCGATCAGGATGGAAGGAATATCCGGGGCTTTGAGCACGGCAAAACCGGCCGTTTCCACTTCGCCCTTGTGCAGGGTATTGATGCCACCAAGCTCGCCCAGCACCGATTTGGCTAGCTTAAGGCTGTCATTGATAGTGGCAGTCTGCGAAAGATCGAGCAGCGTGCGTGCCAGATAAGGGTCTTTGACTCCGATGTTCACGCCACCGATCAAGTCGGCATCGTTTTCCTTCTTGGCCAGCCAGCGCGCAGCCGAGCTGGAGGCGCCGTTTTCTGACAAGGCAAAGACGCTGGAGCCACGTGCGGTGGTCTTGATAAAGGCATCTGCATGCACCGACACAAACAAGTCGGCCTGGACACGGCGCGCCTTTTGCACGCGCTGACCCAGCGGCACAAAGAAATCACTGTCGCGCGTCAGCAATGAGCGCATATTCGGCTGCGCATCGATCTTGGCTTGCAAACGCTTGGCAATCGACAATGTCACAGTCTTTTCGTAAGTGCCGCGCTGGCCGATAGCGCCGGGGTCTTCACCACCATGGCCAGGGTCAAGCACGATGGTGACCATACGTGCGATATCCAGCCGCTCGCCTTTGCCAGGCTTTTCGAATGGCTTTTCAAGTGCCTTCTCGATCGGCTTGTCCGGAGCCTTACTTAGCTGCGGCTCGCTCTTCAAAGGCGCATCGTTCTGCTCCAGCAAGGACATGAGCGGATCAACCGGTTCGACCGGATACAAATCCATGACCAGACGATATCCGTATTCACCCACGGGCTTGAGCGTAAACACTTGCGGCTTGATTTCGCCCTTGAGCTCGATCACCAGACGGACCACGCCGGGCCTATTACGGCCAGCGCGAATCAACTTGATGTACGGGTCTGTTTCGGAAATCTTGCCGGGCAAGGACTGCAGCACTTGGTTGAATTCGACACCTTCTAGATCCACAACTAGGCGATACGGGTCCTTGACCAGTGTCTGTGTGAACTTGAGTTCATCGCGGTATTCGAGGGTGACGCGGGTGTAATCACGCGCCGGCCATACGCGTACGCCCATAATGCTGCTGGCGCTTGCGGCTGCGGCAAAGCCGGCCTTTGAAACCAGCAGGGTCAGCGAGGCCGCGGCAAATTTAAGCGCTTCGCGACGTGAGAGCGGACGTTCCAGATCAAGCTCGCCCGAAAGGCTGAGCGGCTCGGCTGGGACTATTCGGAAGAGGGGCTTTGGAACTTGCTTAGACATGCTGCGCCCCGCTCAGTATTGGCGTATAGCTCAGCAATGCGGCCTTCACCTGCAACGGCAAGGCAGATGCGCAGGTCAGGCGCAGGCAAATAACTCCCTGCTTTGTCTGGCCATTCGACCAGGCAAACACCGTCGCCCTGAAAATATTCGTCCAGACCTGCTTCAAGATACTCTTCCGGGTGGTTGAATCTATAAAAATCAAAGTGATACAAGTTTAACCCAGAAACTGCATGAACTTCAACCAAAGTATAGGTCGGACTTTTGACCTTATTTCCATATCCAAGCCCGCGCAGCAAGCCGCGCACTAGCGTTGTCTTGCCCGCACCAAGGTCTCCTTCGAGAGTGATCACCAACCCAGGTTGAAGCACTGGAATCAGTGCCGCACCCAGCGCCAGCGTGGCTGACTCATCGGGAAGCGGCAGACTCAGCGGGTTATGATTGGACATATGCATACGGAAATTTCCGAAAATACGGATTGGGCACTGCTGGCCCACACCATCAAGGCATGGGGGCGGGATTTGGGTTTTGCCGACATTGGCATCACCCATGTCGACCTGTCCCATGCCGAAGCAGGTCTGCTCGATTGGCTAGCAGCCGGCTATCACGGCGAGATGGATTATATGGCACGTCACGGCCTGACCCGCGCCCGCCCGGCCGAGCTGGTGCCGGGAACAGTTTCGGTCATCACCGCCCGACTCAATTACAAACCAGATGCCGCTGACGCCGGCAGCAATCTGCAGGAT
>DATJIB010000100.1:0-4292 GCA_035493575.1 Rhodocyclaceae bacterium
CTGTTCGGCGGCAAGGCGGCGCCGGGCTACGTCATGGCCAAGCGCATTATTCGCCTGATCAACGATGTGGCCGACATCGTTAATAACGATCCACGTATTGGTGATCGCCTCAAGGTGGCGTTTGTACCGAACTATGATGTGTCGACTGCCGAAGTCATGATTCCAGCGGCTGACTTGTCCGAGCAGATATCGACTGCTGGTACTGAGGCATCCGGCACCGGCAACATGAAGATGGCGTTGAATGGGGCGTTGACCATGGGTACGCTGGACGGTGCCAATATCGAGATCAAGAATGAAGTGGGTGACGAGAACATCTTCATCTTCGGCATGAATACCGATGAGGTCGCTGCGACCTACGCGAGAGGTTATCGTTCGCGTGATTTCTACGAATCGAATGGCGAGCTGCGTGAGGTCATCGATATGATCGCCAGTGGTTATTTCTCGCCCGATGAACCGGATCGCTATCAGTCTGTTGTGAGTACCTTGCTGGACAGCGATCACTATCTGTTGCTGGCCGACTATGCGTCCTATGTTGAAGCTCAGCACGCTGTTGATGTGGCTTATCGTGATCAGCAGGACTGGATGCGCAAGGCGATTATCAATGTGGCCAATATGGGCAAGTTCTCCAGTGATAGGACTATTGCCCAATACGCCAAGGAAATCTGGGATGCCAAGCCGGTAGACCCGATCAATTTCGACAAGGTGTTCGAAGCCAGAAACTAAACCTTCAGCACTTAAACAAAAAGGGCGCTCAACCGAGCGCCCTTTTTGTTGCTGGCTTAGCTGTTAATAGGCGTCAAGCTTGGCCCCATCGATATCCAGCGAATGGCGCCAGAACTGATCATCGCGATCGAACAGGCGGTAGGTGCCGCGTGGTCCCCAGGTGCCAGCCTGATAGGTATTGATGAATTCGCGCTCCATGGCCCAGACCTTGAGGATAGGGTCCACCACACGCCAGGCATTTTCGACTTCGTCGATACGCAGGAACAGTGACTGATCGCCTTCCATGGCGTCCAGTAGCAGTTCTTCGTAGGCGTCGTAGTCCTGATCGTCGTCCTTGCGATAGGTCGCGTCCAGACTCAGGGTGCGCATTTTCAGATCGAGACCGGGGTCCTTGACCTGCAGTTCCATGCGCAGACATTCGTTAGGCTGGATGCCGAGCATGATCCAGTTCGGCTGCTGGCCGAGCTCCTGGCGGATATTGCGCATGATGTTCTGCGGCGGATTCTTGAAGCGGATGCTGATGGCCGATGCACCTTCTTTTAAACGCTTGCCGGTACGCAGATAAAACGGCACGCCGCTCCAGCGCCAGTTGTCGATGAAGAGCTTGAGCGCGGCATAGGTTTCGGTGGTGCTGTCAGCGGCCACGCCTTTTTCCTCAAGGTAGCCGGGCACTGGTTTGCCGTTGATGCTGCCCGCCGCGTATTGGCCGCGGAAAGCGTGGGCGTGCACGGCGTTTTGAGTGATCGGGCGGATTGACTTGAGTACCTTGACCTTTTCATCGCGCAGATTTTCGGCCGACATATTCACAGGGGCTTCCATTGCCACCAGCGTGAGCAGCTGCATCAAGTGGCTCTGGATCATGTCGCGCAGGGCGCCGGCACCTTCGTAATAATCGGCGCGACCTTCAATACCCAAAGTCTCGGAGTGCGTGATCTGTACGTGGTCGATATAGTGACGATTCCAAAGCGGCTCGAGCAGGATGTTGGCGAAGCGGAACACCATCACATTCTGCACCGTGCCTTTGCCAAGGTAGTGGTCAATGCGATAGATCTGCTTTTCGTCGAGATACTTTTCCAGGCCACGCTGCAGTATCTGCGAGCTGATCAGGTCGTAACCGAATGGTTTTTCGATCACAACGCGGCGCCAGCCGCTTTGCTGCTGCAGTAATCCAACATCGCCAAGATGTTCAATGATGGATGGAAATTCAGATGGACGTACCGCCATGTAGAAAAGCACATTCGGCGGGAAAGTCTTGTCGCCTTCGATCATGGTTTTCAGATGCGCATAGGCATCCTTGTCGTCGGCGGCATTGGAGTGATAGTACTGGCGGCTGTTGAAGCGTTCCAAGGCAGTCTTGTCTACGCCTTGTGGATGTTTCTCCAGCAAAAACTCATGCACCTTCGCGACCCAGTCTTCGCGACTCAAGGGCTCGAGGCCTGAGGCCAGAATCACCATATGTTCAGGCAAGCGCCCGGCGACTTCGAGCTGGAACAGGGCAGGGATCAGTTTGCGCCGCGACAGATTGCCGCCAGCGCCGAAGATGACCAGCGTACAGGGCTCAAGTGGATTCATGACTTGTCCTTCGGTGGGGTGACTTGAGTTTCGGCGGGAGTGGGTGCGGCGGTATTGCTACCCCCGGCTGTCGAGTTGGGGGGGACGGGTGGAGACTTGTTGTCTTCGTGTGGCACGGCGGGTGCGGCCGGTGCCGTCGGCTTGCCGGAAGAGACGCCGTGGTCGACCGTGCTCACCGGCGTGTTGGTCTTGCCATCGCCCCCAGCTGAGGTTCCGGGCACGACTGCAACGGCGTGACCGCCGAAGGCATTGCGCATCAGCGACAACAAGCGGTAGCTGTAGCCGCGTTCGTCCTGACTGGCAAAGCGCATTTGCAGGGCCAGCGTGAGCACCGGCGCAGCGATGCCTTGTTCAATGGATTCGACCACAGTCCAGCGCCCTTCGCCTGAATCGGCGACATAGGGTTTGATGTGATCGAGTTTCTGATCATGCTTGAGTGCATCGGCCGTGAGATCAAGGAGCCAGCTGCGTACCACGGAGGAGTGGCGCCACAGCTCGGTGATCTGCGCCAGATCAAGATTGAACTCTTCCTTGCCGCGCATCAGATCGAGGCCCTCGGCAAAGGCCTGCATCATGCCGTACTCGATGCCGTTATGAATCATCTTGGTGAAATGGCCGGCGCCGACGGGGCCGACGTGAGCCCAGCCCGGTACATCTTTCGGCGCGAGCGCAATCAGGATTGGTTCAACCACCTTGGCGACTTCTGGTGTGGCCCCTACCATCAGACAGTAACCATTCTCCAGACCCCAGATGCCGCCCGAGGTGCCCGCATCCATGAAGCCGATACCCTGTTCGGCCAGCCAGGCACCACGGCGTTGGCTCTCTTTGTAATTCGAGTTGCCGCCATCAATGATGATGTCGCCTTTTTCCAGCAATGGGGCCAGATCGCGAATCTGGTTCTCGGTTGGCGCGCCGCTTGGCAGCATCAACCAGATCACGCGGGGTTTGGGTAGCTTGGTGACCGCATCGGCAAAGGAGCTTGCCGCTGTCATACCGCTTTCAGATGCTAATTGTTGTACGGCCTCAGCAGAACGGTCGTACCCTGTGACATCAATGCCATTTTGGCGCAGACGTCGCACCATATTGCCGCCCATCTTACCGAGCCCTATCATTGCCAAATGCATGGTGTGTCTCCAGTCGAGTATCGGGGTGGCGCCATTTTGCTTTTCCTGCCAGCATGGAAACCAAACGTATGCCTACTTTAAATCCAAATGTTGCATCACAGCAATCCCGTTGGCATGTATTTGCTGATGCGAGTGAATTAGAGCAACAGGCCTTACAGCGCATTCTTACAGTCGCGCAAGAAGCGATTACCGCACGCGGCGCATTTCATCTGGTTTTGGCAGGTGGTACGACGCCACGCCGTATTTACGAGCAGTTAGCCTCGGCCAAGGCGGATTGGTTCCATTGGCATATCTATTTTGGTGACGAGCGTTGTCTGCCTGCCAACCACGCCGAGCGCAATAGTCATATGGCTGCAACAGTCTGGCTCGATCATGTTGCCATTCCGGCGGCACAGATTCACCCTATCCAGGCTGACTTGGGTGCCGAGATCGCGGCGCATGCCTATGCGGCGGTACTCAAGCCTGTCGCGGAGTTTGATCTGGTGCTGCTGGGCCTGGGTGAAGATGGCCACACCGCCAGTTTGTTTCCGTTGCAGGAATGGGAAAGAGCGGTCTCATGGCCGCCTGTCTTGCCGGTGCATGATGCACCCAAGCCACCTCCTGACCGTGTCTCACTCAGCCCGCAGCGCCTCAGCGACAGTCGCCAGGTGCTATTCCTCGTGACAGGGGCGGGCAAAGCCCGTGCCGTGCGTGACTGGCGTGATGGCATCGCCATACCGGCCAGTCGCATCGATAGCAAGGGCGGCGTGGATATCTATGCGGACCTCCCAGCCATGTCATAGCCAATGACTATGTGGCAAATGACAAAAGACAATTTTATGTTGTAAAAATTGCTCCCTATACTCAAGTCAACTCTTCTCCGTAGCCCAACAT
>DATJIB010000101.1:0-4466 GCA_035493575.1 Rhodocyclaceae bacterium
TCTTGATGAAGCGATCGAATAGGTAAGCAACGTCTTGCGGGCCGGGGCTGGCCTCAGGGTGTCCCTGGAAGCAGAAGGCCGGACGATCATTCCAGGCCAGGCCTTGCAGGCTGCCGTCAAACAGTGACACGTGGGTCACTCGAACGTTCGCTGGCAGCGTGGCTGGATCAACCGCAAAACCGTGGTTCTGGCTGGTGATCAATACCTGGCCGCTTTCCAGATCCTTGACCGGGTGGTTGGCGCCATGGTGGCCGAACTTCATCTTCAGGGTCTTGCCGCCGGCAGCAAGGCCTAGCAACTGGTGGCCCAGACAGATACCGAAAGTCGGAATCTTCTTGTCGAGGAAGGTCTTGATCGCAGTCACCGCGTAAACACAAGGCTCTGGATCGCCAGGGCCGTTGGACAGGAAGATGCCATCCGGATTCAGGGCCAGAACTTCAGCGGCTGGCGTTTGCGCCGGCACTACTGTGAGCTTGCAGCCGCGTTCGGCCAGCATGCGCAGGATGTTGCGCTTGACGCCGAAGTCATAGGCCACGACGTGGAATTTTGGATTTTCTTGCTTGCTGAAACCCTTGCCGAGCTTCCACTCGCCTTCGGTCCAGGCGTAAGGCTTGCTCACGCTGACTACCTTGGCCAGGTCCATGCCACCCAAGCCAGGGAAAGCCTGGGCCTGTGCTACGGCTGCAGCGGTGTCGATATTCTCGCCAGTCACCAGGGTGCCGGCCTGCGCGCCCTTTTCGCGCAGGATGCGCGTCAGCTTGCGAGTGTCGATGCCGGAGATGGCGACGATGTTCTGCGCCTTGAGGTAGGCATCGAGCGATTGCTCGGAACGAAAGTTGGAAACAACCAGCGGCAGATCACGAATTACCAGACCGGCGGCATACACCTTGTCGGCTTCGCAATCTTCGCTATTCACACCGGTGTTGCCGATGTGGGGGTACGTCAGGGTAACGATCTGGCGGGTATAGGACGGGTCGGTCAGGATTTCCTGATAGCCGGTCATCGAAGTGTTGAACACGACTTCGCCAACGCTGCTGCCAACGGCGCCGATACCGATTCCATGAAAGATAGTTCCGTCGGCTAGGGCAAGAATGGCGGGCGGAAACTGGGTCACGGGTGGCTCCTGGGCAGGTTTTTACGGTGGCAAACCCCGGTTTTTCGTTGTGGTATCAATCACCTACAAGAAAACCCCGGTTTTGCACGGTACATGTGCAAAGCGGGACAGGCTCATGGCCCGTCCCGCTCATCGAAAACCTGCGGATTGTAGCTGAAATGACACCCTCAGGCAATGCCCGAAGTCATCCTTGCAGCAAAAATAGGAGTTCCTGACTGACTACTTCAGGCCGAGCACGTCCTGCATATCGAAGAGGCCATTGCTCTTGCCCTTAAGGAAACGGGCGGCACGCAGGGAGCCAGAGGCATAGGGCATGCGGCTGGCTGATTTGTGGGTGATTTCGATGCGTTCGCCCACGCCGGCAAACAACACGGTGTGGTCGCCGACGATATCGCCGCCACGAATGGTCGAAAAGCCGATCTGCTTGGCCGGGCGCTCGCCGGTATGGCCTTCACGACCATAGACTGCATCCTCTTCCAAATTACGGTCCAAAGCCTTGGCCACGACTTCGCCCATGCGCAGGGCAGTGCCGGATGGCGCATCAACTTTGTGCCTATGGTGTGACTCGATCACCTCGATGTCATAGCCGTCATTCAGAATCTTGGCGGCGACTTCCAGCAACTTGAACACGGCATTGACGCCAACAGCCATATTCGGCGCGAACACGACCGGAATGCTCTTTGAGGCAGCCTCGATGGCGGCCTTGCCGGCTGCATCAAAGCCCGTAGTGCCAATAATGATGCCAACCTTGTTTTGCACACAAGCTTGCAGATGCAGCAGCGTGCCTTCAGGACGGGTGAAGTCGATCAGCACATCACAACCGGCCAGAGCGCTGGCAAAGTCAGCGGTAATCTTGACGCCGCAAGCAGCGCCGACCAGCTCACCGGCATCCTTGCCGATGAAGGGGCTGCTCTCATGCTCCAGTGCTGCGGCGAGTACGCCGTCATCAGATTGAAGAACGCTTTCAATCAGCATGCGGCCCATACGGCCGGCACTGCCGGCAATGGCGTAACGAATCTTGTCCATACGAAATTCCTGGAGAAAACTTATTTTTTGTCTGCTGGCTCAGCCGCAGGCTTTTCGGTAGATGGCGATGCTGCGGGCGTTACCGGCGCGGTCGGATCGAGGATTTCCATTGTGCGCACAGATGGTTTGGCATCCTGAACATCCGTACTCGGATCATTTGCAACAACATCTCCGGCCACACGCAGCAGCTTGTTGTCGTCAAAGAAAACGATCAAGCGGCGCTGCTGGGCTTCACCACGACCAGGCTGGAAACGATAGACATAGTCCCAACGATCCGCATGAAACACATCGGTGATTAGAGGCGTGCCCAGAATAAAGCGAACTTGGTCTTTGGTCTGGCCGGGCTTGAGCTGGGCCACCATTTCCTGCGAAACATAATTGCCCTGGCGAATATCAATCTTGAAGGGATTGAGCTTGGAGACCATGTCCTGTGTGCCGGCACATGCCGACAAAAGGAGGGACGCAGCGAGAATGGGCAAATAATGTTTCATCGGCAGACTAATCTGGGGTTTCGAATGAGCGTCGGAGACTATATCATAGGGCCTGTTTCCCATCTGCTGCGCCGCGAAGCGCTACCCCAAATCCATGGCGAACTCACAAGAACTTAAAGATATCGGCCTCAAGGCCACCACCCCGCGCCTGAAGATTCTCGATCTGTTCCAGAAGGCACAGACTGTTGAGGGCTCGCGCCATATGTCGGCGGAAGACGTTTACCGCCACTTGATGACCGAGAACATCGACATTGGCCTCGCCACTGTCTATCGCGTACTGACTCAATTTGAACAAGCCGGCCTTCTCGAACGTCATTACTTCGAATCCGGCAAAGCCGTGTTCGAACTGAACGAAGGCAAGCATCACGACCATCTGGTGTGCATGCAGTGCGGCAAGGTCGAAGAATTCTTCGACCCGGAAATTGAAAAGCGCCAGAACAAGGTTGCCAAGGATCGCGGCTTTGCCATTACCGAGCATGCACTGTATCTCTACGCCGACTGTATCAAGACCGACTGCCCGAACAAGAAAACGCGTCAGCGTCACGCCTGATCACCTCATCCCGCTGCGGCGGGATGCCCCGCGCTTTTACACAGCGCTGAATATCGAGAATCCCCTTGGAAGCATTCCTCACTTCGACCGTGCTGGTCGCCATGGCCGAAATCGGCGATAAAACCCAGCTCCTGTCGTTTGTTCTGGCCGCGCGCCTGCGTCGCCCCTGGCCCATCATCGCCGGCATTCTGGTCGCCACGCTGATCAATCACGCCTTGGCCGGATCGTTTGGAGTTTGGCTATCGACCTTGATTCCGGCGCATTGGCTGCCATGGATCATAGGCGCGATTTTCATTGCCTTTGGACTGTGGACCTTGATACCGGACACGCTGGATGACGACGACACACCCAAGCCGCGCTTTGGCGCTTTTGTCACCACGCTGATTGCATTTTTCCTGGCCGAGATGGGCGACAAGACGCAGCTGGCCACAGTCGCGCTGGGTGCGCGTTACGAAGCGGAAATTATCTGGGTGATCTGTGGCACCACACTGGGCATGATGGTGGCGAATGTGCCGGCAGTTTTGATTGGACAAAAACTGGCCGATAGACTGCCGCTCAACATCATCCGGAAAATTGCGGCCACACTGTTTGTGCTGACCGGTATTGCCACTATCGTCTGGGCCTGAGAGTTAAGCCCTCCCCCAGGCCCTCCCAAAGGAGGGTGTAACAGCGGCTTGCCGCGACTGTGTCGCGGCGCGCAACTCAGCTCAAGCCCAACATCTCAGCCGCATGGCCGCGTGTCTTGGCGGTGATTTCAACACCGCCGAGCATGCGCGCGATCTCTTCGATACGTCCTGGCTCATCCAGCGGTGTAACGCGACTACGCGTTTCATTGCCCGCCACGTCCTTGGCAATCGACCACTGCCAATCGGCTTGCGCCGCTACCTGTGGCAAGTGCGTCACACAGAGCACCTGGCGATTGCTGCCCAATTGCTTGAGCAGACGACCAACGATTTCGGCGACGCGACCGCCGATCCCGACATCAACCTCGTCGAAAATCAGGGTTGGCACTTCACCGGCTTCGGAAGCTATGACCTGGATTGCCAAACCGATACGCGACAGCTCGCCACCCGAAGCCACCTTGGCCAGCGGGCGCATGCTTTGCCCCGGATTGGCCGCCACCTGAAACTCGATTGCCTCAAGCCCGCTCGATGCAGGCTCGGCTAATACGTTCAAGGCAATTTCAAAGCGCCCGCCACTCATGGCCAGCTCTTGCATGATTCCAGTCACGCGCTTGGATAACTCGGCAGCCGCTTTCTTGCGCCCGGTGCTGAGCTTTTTCGCA
>DATJIB010000102.1:0-3490 GCA_035493575.1 Rhodocyclaceae bacterium
TTCAAATAAGGACGCACATCGGCGACAGTACCTGTGACGACGATGGCGTCATTGGCCAAGGCCGTTACCGCTGGGGTCGGGCTGCGGCCAACAATATATAAACGCAGCTTGGGCCAGTTTTTTTGTAGTGCCGGCATCATCTCGGCAGCAAACCAGCTGACGGCATCCACATTCGGCCAGTAATCCATGGCACCGGTAAACACGATGGGCAATTCATCATCGCGGTAAGGTGAAGTCAAAACGTGATCGGGGGCAAAAAATTCCGCATCCACGCCGTTGCACATGGCTTCGACATCCGCCACGCATTCGGGCGCCTGACTGGTGAACAAGGCAGCTTCCGCCTCGGTCACGAAAAACGAACGCCGGGCCTTCGCTGCGACCTGACGCTCGTAGGCCAGCAAGCACTGTCCTTCACGTTTGTACACCGAGGACATAGGCCAGGCATGCGTGCTTGCATACTGCGTCCACTTGGCCGAGTCGGCATCCACAAAATCCACCAGCGTTGGCAACTGCTGCATGTCCGGTACGTACTGCGCCATCACCGATGAAAACACGATGGCCGCATCGATGGACTGTGTGGCCAGTGTTTGCTTCACCCAAGCATGCATGGCCTGATTACGGTAGTACGGCAGCGATAAGGCTTCGCCACTCAATAGACCGCTCAGGCTTTTCAGCTTGGCCGTTTTAGGCGTAATCCGTTCGATGTGCACATCGGCGCAATAGCTGCGCACCTGCTCGATGTATTGCTCATCCTCTGGATCATCAATAAACGTGCCGAGAAAAACACGATGGTTTTTAGCCAGATGCTTGAGCAAATGATACGAGCGCACCTTGTCGCCCTTGTTGGGCGGATAGGGCAAGCGATGCACCAGATAAAGCAGGTTTGCCATCGCGCTTAACCGAGATTACGCACGATGAAAGGGCCCAGCCAATTGGCCAGTCCGATAGGCATGCGCCGCCACGCCTCTATCATGAGTTTGTACCTGGGGTTATTGGGGTTGTTCTGCGGAATGGCATCGCTCTTGAACAAACGATATTCGTAGTACAGCGGGCGTGGTTCAAAACCCCAGTTCTTCTTGAAGGAATAAGAACCTGTGCCCTGCTTGCTGCGCCCATAGTCGAAAACCTTGAGCCCCCGCTCGCAGGCGCGCCGCATCAGGTCCCAATATTTGAAGTCATTCGCGGCCAGATCGCGCGCATCGACATGATCGCCGGCGTAATACGGCAGGACTTCATCGCGGAAATAGAAACTCAATACGCTGCTGACTGGCTTGCCTTGCGCACTCACCACCGTCAGCACTTCGGCATCCTTGCCAAACTCGCGCAGCAAGGCCGCAAAGTAACGCTTGGGAAATGCCGGCGTGCCATGGCGATGCACGTTATCGGCATAGAGGGCAAAGAAACGATCGACAGTGCTGTCGATTTCACCGCGCAACTCGTTCTTGATGCCTTTGCGCACCATGGCGCGCTGTTTGCGCGGAATAGCCTGCAGATTGGCGTCTTCCTCCGCAAAAATTTCGCGGCGGAAAGTGACATACAAATCCTGGGTCGGCCAATCTGCGTGCTGCTGTACCAGATTGCGGCATTCGAGATGATCCACACCCAGCGATTCGGCAATACGAATCGCTTCCTGCTCCAGCGCATGGGCCGCTTCAGGCTGATTAGCCAGGACACCACCATAGACCGCAAAAGGTAGCGAAGTTAACGCATTGCCAAAGAGACGACTCTTGACCTGCGCCAAAGGCATGATGGCCTGAATGACCCCGCCCTCTTCCGCATATAGAAAATGGGTGGGGTGACGAAACACCTCTTCGATGATGGTCAGCCATCCAGCGCGGTGAAAAAATGTCGCATCCGGATGTGCGAATACAAAGGTATCCCAGCGCTGGGCGATGTCGCCCTTGCCACGGGTCAGGCGCTTGATCTGCAAGGAGTCATTAGATGAGACGCTGGAACGGGTCATGCGAATTCAAAACCGGGCTTGATTACACAAGGAAGACAGCAATCGATGGATACGCCGACGTCTGCGGCGCAACAAACGCGCTGAAACTTAGATTACGACGCGTTGCTCATTCAGGAATATGTCATCCATCCGGCCCCATTTGAAATCACCTAGCAAACGGTTAAGCCGTGCTTCCATGCGCTTCAAGTTCAGGTAATGGCGGAAACGTGCCTTGGCATTGATGCCGGCCACACGTGGCTGCTCCGGATCAACTTCCCAAGGATGGAAATAGAAAATGGCGGAAGCCTTGTCATCATGGTTGACCTTGTTGATCAACTTACGTGACAGTGCATAAGGCATCAGACGGAAATAACCGCCACCGCCGGCCGGCCAATTGCGATCAAAGGCACGAATGGTAGTAGCTGGGATCTCGACCAAACCGGGACGAATGTCGTGCATGAAGCGCGGTGCATCAGGAATGCCGTAGTGATCGTGCTTGATGGGATAGATGCTTGAGCTATAGCGGTACCCGGCTTCGACCAGGCTATCGAAAGCCCATTGATTGTCCACGCCAATGGAGAAGCTCGGCGCGCGATAACCCTTTACTTCAGCGCCAGCCAGATCCTCAAGGATCACCTTGGCCAATTTGATGTCCGACAAAAACGCTGCTGGCGTCTGATCACTGGCGCGCTGATGCGCATAGCCATGACTCGCGACCTCATGTCCACTGCGTGCAATATCCTTGACCAGCCATGGGTAACGTTCGGCAACCCAGCCCAAGGTAAAAAATGTTGCCTTGACGCCGTGCTTGTCGAGCATATCCAGAATCAATTGCACATTGCGCTCAACACGACACTCGCGTGTTTCCCACTCGGTCCGGGCAATATATGGCGCAAATGCAGAGACCTGAAAGTAGTCTTCGACATCAATGGTCAGCGCGTTGGTAATCGTGCTTTCCTGCATGATGTATTCCTTAAAAGTAACGCCCGGCAAGCCGGACTTTATTTATCCTGAGGCGGCGGCACATCCGAATCGGATGAGCGTACACGCGCTGCATTAACGAGGCGTTGCAGTAAATTGAGCATGATCGAATGGCCACGCTCAAGACGCAGCAAACTTCGCTCAAGCCGAATCAGACGCTCGTCATTCTTGCGTACCTGCAAGCCGGAGATGGCCTGTGCAACTTCGCTCGCTGTTTTTTCATCAACGCTCAGTTGCGCCAGGTCAGCGTCATCGAAACTTTCGTCAATGGCGGCAGGCGCGAGCAAGCGTTCATTGTCTACACCTGTGATGTTATTCAGCGGCTTGTCATTCACTTCAGCCGCCACTTCATCCACTTCAACCTGGCTGAACACTTCTATCTCGGAAAGAAAGCCCAGCAGCAGCAAACGATCACAAATTGCATTGATACGGCGCGGGATGCCACCACTGGCACGGTGTATCGCCACAAAAGCATCTTCCTGAAAACGCGGCTTATCGGTTGCGCCGGCGCACTTGAGGCGATGCAAGACATAGCCCCGCGTTTCTTCAGGCTCCAATGGTCCAATA
>DATJIB010000103.1:0-9693 GCA_035493575.1 Rhodocyclaceae bacterium
CGCTCACGCGTCCCAATAGCCGTGCCGCCAACCACTCGGACCAAAGAGTTATTGACGCCACCGGTGCCGGTCAGCTTCTTGAGTATCCACAGTCCCGCAAACAGGAGCAGCAGGACGATGCCAAGGCCAAACAGCATCTGCGCGATGCTGCCGCTGAGAGAGGTACTTTGTATCGGCGCTGGTGCTGGCGATGTCTGGGCTTGGGCGGCAGCCAGCCACTGGCTGGAGCAAATAAGAGTAACAAGATGGCGTGGGCGCATGGCAATCGTCAGCAGGCTGAATGGGCTGAGGATAGAGCGAGCGGCTGGCCGGCAATGCGCCGAGCACGGGGCGAATTAATGGGGAATTCTGACGAAACCGGCAAACTTTGCCGATTTGTAGGAGGGGGGTATTGACGCGGGGCCTTTGCCCCGCACCCCGCTACTAGGGCGGCCTCGCTTTGCGAGGCGAAGAGTAAATTAACCGCTCAGCGGTTCAATTTACGGATACGTTCTTGAGGCGTGATGATGTCGGTGAGGCGGATACCGAATTTGTCATTCACCACCACGACTTCGCCCTGGGCAATCAAAGTGCCATTGACCAGCACGTCCATCGGTTCACCGGCCATGCCATCGAGTTCAACCACCGAGCCATGCGCCAATTGCAGCAGATTTCGAATCGAAATCTTGGTACGGCCGAGTTCCACCGTCAAGGCAACGGGGATGTCCAGAATCATGTCGAATTCTTGCAGCGAAGAGGACTTCTCCCCGCTACCGAATTGCTCAAAAATCTGTGCGGGTTGGGCTGTAGCCGCTGCAGCAGGCGCAGCGGCTTCTTCGCTCGCCGCTTGCTCGCCCATGGCCGCCGCCCAATCATCCATTGATACGTCTTCTTCTTCGCTCATTTCCGACTCCCGTTTTCTACTCCGCTGCCTGCTCGTTGGCGAGGAAGCGTTCAATCTTCAATGCGTATTGTCCATCACGTGCGCCATAGCGACACGCAAGGACTGGTACGCCATCGATCATTACTTCGATATTTTCATCGATACCGACTGGAATAATGTCACCCACCTTCATCTTGAGAATGTCACCCAGAGTGACCTCGGTTTGAGTCAGGGGCGCCACTAACTGGACTTCAGCCAACTGCAGATTGCGTGTGAGCATGCCGCTCCAGCGCTTGTCCGATGAGGAGCCCTGTTCGCTGTGCATGGTGCTGTTGAGCATGTCACGCAAAGGCTCAATCATCGAATAGGGAAGGCAGATATGCAGGTCGGCCGTGTTGCCCGATAGCTCAACCGTGAAACTGACTGAAAGAACGATTTCCGACGGTGTGGCGATATTGGCGAACTGTGTGTTCATTTCAGAACGCACATATTCAAAATTCAATTGGAAAACCGGCTTCCAGGCTTTTTCGTACTCGGTGAATACAACGTTCAGCAAGCCCTGGATGATGCGCTGCTCGGTTGGTGTGAAGTCTCGACCTTCAACCCGGGTATGGAAACGCCCATCACCGCCGAACATATTGTCGACCACCAGAAAGACCAAGTTCGGATCCAGCACAACCAGCCCGGTGCCACGCAAAGGCTTGACCGTCACCAGGTTCAGATTGGTAGGAACAACCAGATTGCGGATGAATTCGCTGTATTTCTGAACCTTGATCGAGCCAACTGAAATTTCCGTGCTGCGATGGATGTAGTTGAACAGCCCGATCCGCAGGTAGCGCGCAAAGCGTTCGTTGATGAGCTCCATGGTGGGCATGCGCCCACGCACGATGCGTTCTTGCCGTCCCAGGTCGTAGGAGCGAACGCCAGCCTCGCCGGCGGCGTCCTCTGGTGCCTCATCCGGCTCGCCGGTTACTCCCTTGAGTAGGGCATCAACTTCTTCCTGGGACAGGAAATCCGACACTCGGAACTATCCTTATTGCACGATGAATGAGGTGAATAATACCGCCTGGACGGGATCATCCGGCGCCGCAGTATCACTGATTTCTTCCTCTACTTCCTTCTTTTTCTTCTTCTTTTCGGGTGGTGGAGCAAGAACTGCATTAAAAGTCACACGTAACTCATTGGAAAGTCTCTGTACACCCTCTGGCGTATTGACATCAGTTGGCTTTTTGGCGGCAATGACCAGAAGGGCCTTGTGGCGCAGTTCCGGCATGTATTGCTTTACATCCTCAGCCAGGTGCAAATCGAGTACACGCAGTTCCGGCACGGCTTGCAAATAGGAGTCTGCGCCTTCATTCTGCAGGCGTACGGTAAACGGCTCCAGCTTTACGAACACTGGAGGTTCGTGCTTGCCTTCCTTCTTGGCCGGCTTGTGGGTTTCGGCAGCAACGTCTTCGCCATCGTCGCCTTCGGCATCAGCCGCAGCCTTCTTTTTCATCAGCATATAAGCGCCTCCACCGCCCACCAGGGCGAGCACGATTACGCCTATCCCGATAAACAGGAGTAGCTTGCTTTTCTTCTTGGGGGGGGCTTCAGCTTCAGCCGGCTTTGCGTCGCTCATTGGATATCTCTCCCGAATGTTGCAGTTCGTGCATTTGAGAACGGCACGAATATCCCATACCTTGAGCCGGTATGGGAGGTTTTACCCGGGATTTCAGGCAAATACGTCGAGCATGTTGTTACTCTGTCGCATCCAGGTCTGAGTAACGGTGCTGCTGCTGTCTACATTATTGTCGATGGTCAGGCTTCCACCACCACGTGAGGCGGTTTGCTGATCGGCGTTGCCTTGGTGGGTGGACTCAGCGCCAACGTTGGCTTGACCCAGCGTGATGCCGCTACCGGCTAGCACTTCACGCAGTCTATCCATGGCGCCCTCCAGTGCTTCGCGTACTTGTGGGTTGGCCGAAACGAAGTTGGCGCTGGCCTGATCACCGCTGATATTCAAGGAAATTTCAATGCGCCCGAGCTGTGGCGGAGTCAGAACCAACTCGGCCTTGCTCTCGTTTTGATTACTCATCCAGCGCACTTGTTCGCCCAGCTCGTTCTGCCAACGCGTACTGCCGAGTGGGGCTTGCAGGGTGCGAGCAGCGTCGGTGATTTGAGTGTTGCCAGCGTTATTGACGTGGGCAGTGGTTTGTTCGCGAGCGCTTTGCAGGGCTGCGTCAAAACTGCCTTGCTGAGTATTGCCTTGCGGCAGGGCAAGGTCTTTGTCCGCCGTTGCTTTAAGCGCGCTATCGCTTGCGGCGGCAAGAATTGCCGACGAAGTTGCCGTTTCCTTGCCGGTCTCAGCAGCCGTTTTGCCTGATGTATCGAGCGTCAAGTCCGTTGTTGGCTTGCCTTTGGCGTCATTCGCGGCAGGGTTGCTGGCCTGGGTTGCCGCGTTCTGCGCGGCGCTCAGGCCTGGCAGTACAGGCTGGGCGGTGCCATTCAACAAGGCGCTCAGGGCATCGGTAGGCGAGGTGCCGGCTTTGCTATCTGCTTCGGTATCAGAGCTTGCGGCTTTCTGGCCGGCTTGTTGCATGGAGAGCATCCATGGCAATAGCGTTTGCAAAGTGTCCGTCGTGGCGCTGCCAGTCGCGAGTGCGATGTCCTTGGCGCTTGCTGCGTCAGTGTTTTCGGTCTGCTGCGTGGTCGTGCTGGAGGCTTCAGTGGCTGCCTTGGCCGGCGCCTCGCTCTTGGCAGCAGCCTGGGCTTGGGCCTTGGTCGGCGCGTTGGACTGGTTGTCCTTGGGCGCGTTTTTGGCCTGCACCTTTTGCTGCAATACCGAAGCAAATGGGGGTTGATCGGCCGTATTGTCAGTGCTGGCCGTCGTTTGGGCAGCAGCATTATTCGGCTGAGGTGCGGGTGTAACAGGTAGCGACAGGGCGGCAGTCATAGCGGCATCCTTTAATCTATGCCGGCTTATATGCAAGCCCCGTGCCAAGCGTCTAGTCAGATTCTTGCTGATTCATCTGGCGGCCGCGGGCGGCATGTTCGTCGCTGTTCTTTTGTTCCTGCTTCATTTCCTTATGCTGGACCCGAACCTCATGACGCTCGGCCAGCGTATCAAAGGCCTTCACCTTGCCGCGCTTGTTGAGCCACTCTTCCTGGCCAGCCTTGGTGCTGCGTTGTGACAGGTGCAACATTTCCCGGGCCTGGCCGATGGCTTCGTCGAGGCGACTCAGGAAGTTGCTGTAGTTTTGCCACTCATCCGGGCGTAGTCCGGCCTGGGCGGCGGTCAAGAAGCGCGCGTGATACTCATCGCGATAGTCGCTCAGTAGTTGCAAGCGTTCTGCTGCAGCCCGCTCACCCGTGATCAGCGCCCCCAGTTTTTTGGCGGCCTCATCCATGCGCAGATTGGATAAGTCGAGCAAGGGTTGCAGGGAGAATTTTTCAGCCATATTGTTCAGCCCCCATGAGATGCCGGACCAGCATCAGGCAGAATATCTTTAATTTTAGGTCAGGACGTGGCGAATAGCTCGGCCAGATTCGCCAGTGAGCCTGAATATGTGGCTTGTTCGTCAATCCGCTGTTGCAGGAAGTTTTCCAGGCGTGGATACAAGGCGATAGCACGGTCTAGTTGTGGGTCCGAGCCTGGCACATAAGCACCCACAGCAATCAGGTCACGCGCGCGTTGGTAGCGTGAATACAGTTGTTTGAATACCCGCACTTGCTCAAGATGGGCCGGTTCGATCAGATTGGTCATCGCCCGTGAAATCGATTGCTCAATATCGATGGCGGGGTAGTGGCCGGCGTCAGCTAGATTGCGATTGAGGACGATGTGGCCGTCAAGGATGGCGCGCGCCGAGTCGGCAATCGGGTCTTGCTGATCATCACCTTCGGCCAGTACGGTGTAGAAGGCTGTAATCGAGCCGCCGCCAGCACCGCCGTTACCTGCACGCTCAACCAATTGCGGCAGACGTGCAAACACGCTCGGAGGATAACCGCGTGTGACTGGTGGTTCGCCAACAGCTAGTGAAATTTCACGTTGCGCCATGGCGTAACGAGTTAACGAATCCATGATGAGTAGTACGTGTCGGCCCTGATCGCGGAAGTGTTCGGCAATGGCGGTAGCGTAAGCCGCACCCTGTAAGCGCAAGAGCGGGCTCACATCAGCCGGTGCAGCGACAACGACAGAGCGGCGCCGACCTTCTTCGCCCAAGTTCTGCTCGATGAACTCTTTAACTTCGCGGCCCCGCTCGCCGATCAGACCCACCACAATCACTTCGGCGGCGGTGTAGCGCGCCATCATGCCCAGCAGTACGCTCTTGCCGACACCAGAGCCCGCAAACAGGCCCAGACGTTGACCGCGTCCAACTGTCAGCAGTGAGTTGATGGCGCGGATGCCAACGTCCATGGTCTGTGAAATCGGCGCGCGCGAGAGTGGGTTGAACGGACGGCTCATGAGAGGACGTCCATGCACACTCAGGAGTGGTCCCAGATCATCGAGCGGACGACCGTTCGCATCCAGTACGCGGCCCAATAAGGTATCGCCGACCGGCAAGTGCTTGGTGCGATCCTGCACGCGGCGATTGGGGGTGGGCAGCTGATTGACGGTCGGAATATTCGGTGGTGCATCTACCGGCGTCACTTGCGCGCCAGGCGCCAGGCCATACACATCCTCACTCGGCATCATGAAGAGCTTGTCGCCATTGAAGCCAACTACTTCAGCATCCACAGCACTCCCGCCCGGTGTGGTGATGCGGCAGTCGGCACCTAGGGCCAGTTTGAGACCAGCAGCCTCCATGACCAAGCCATTGATGCGAGTCAGGCGGCCAGAGACAGCATAAGGCTGTAGCTGCTCAATCGCATTGCGGCAGTGAATCAGGTAGGACTTGTGTGCGTCCGGCGTCATGTGTCTGAAGCCCGTGACTCATGGGTCAAAGGCTTGAGTTCGACATCACTCCCGAGGGCGGCAACCACACGCCGCCAGCGATTGGCGACGGTTGCGTCGACGTTGGTATTGCCGGCATCGACGAGGCAATCACCGCGCGGCAAACGCACGTCATCATGAATACGATGGCCCGCATGTTCGAGCTGATCACCCATCTGGCTACGCACCAGGGCGGCATCCTCAGGGTTGAGATAGATTGCGGCGTGTTGGTGAGGCAGTTGCAGCAGGGCTTCGCGGATCACGGTCAGAATGCTTTCTGGCTGCAGGCGTACGGCTTCACGTACGACTTGACGGGCAACTTCAAGACTGAGATTGAGTAACTCCTCTGCGACCTGCTCATCCATGGCGGCGAGTGACGCCTCCAATTGCTGTGCCAATGCAGCAATGCGTGCAGCTTCCGGTAGCGCCGCCTGATGGCCTTCATTCAAGCCAACTTGATAGCCTTCGTCACGCGCCTGCTGATATATCTGCTCGATCTCTTCGGCCGTAGGCAGTTTGAATTCAGGCTCGGGCGGAGGCGGTGGTGCTTCCGGTTCTTTCGGGGGCGCTGGCGGCGGCGCAGGGTCGAAGCTGGCCATTTCCCAGCGCTCCCAGGCGCTCATTTGTTCCGGTTTTTTGGGTGAATCACTCATGCCGATGTCGGGCGTTCCAGTTTAGATGAACTGGTCGTCGCCGCCGCCGCCGCCCAATTGGATCTGACCTTCGTCGGCCAGACGGCGGGCGATCTTGAGAATTTCCTTTTGTTCGTTCTCGACTTCCGAGAGGCGCACCGGGCCCTTGGCTTCGAGATCTTCGCGCAGCATTTCGGCCGCACGTTGCGACATGTTCTTGAAAACCTTCTCGCGCATTTCCGGCGATGCGCCCTTCAGGGCAATGATCAAGGAGTCGGACTGCACTTCGCGCAACAGCAGCTGGATGCCACGGTCGTCGATATCGAGCAGATTCTCGAACACAAACATTTCATCAAGGATCTTTTGCGCCAGATCCGGATCGTACTCACGCACATTGTCGAGAATGGCGGTTTCGGCTGCCTGCCCAACAAAGTTGAGAATTTCCGCCGCATGGCGAATGCCGCCCATGGCCGACTTCTTCATATTGGTTGAAGCGCCAGCCAGCAGGCGTGCCATCGCGTCATTGAGTTCGCGCAAGGCGGTTGGCTGTACCCCGTCCAAAGTCGAGATGCGCAGCAGCACGTCGTTACGCAGGCGTTCGGAAAAATGTTTGACGATTTCGCCTGCGTGGTCGAATTCCAGATGAACCAGTATGGTGGCAATGATCTGCGGGTGCTCGTTGCGGATCAGATCGGCCACGGTTGGCGCATCCATCCATTTGAGGCCTTCGATACCGGCAGTATCGCCACCGCTCATGATGCGCGAAATCAGATTGGCAGCTCTATCGTCACCGAGCGCCTTGGTCAGCATCGCCTTGATCAGATTTTCATCAACGGCAACTGGAGCGCCCTTTGCGGTTTGCTCGTGAAACTCGCTCAATACGGTTTCAACGCGTTCACGGGGGATATTCTTGAGCGCGGCCATCGCATGGCCGAGCTTCTGCACCTCTTTCGGCCCGAGGTTCTTGAGCACTTCTGCGGCTTCATTCTCGCCAAGCGAGAGCAGCAGAATCGCACTCTTTTCTATACCTTCATCGGGGCTCGTTGCCACCCACCCACTCCTTGATTACGCTGGCGACCAGTTTCGGATCCTGCTTGGCGACTTCTTTGGCGTTTGCTAGTTTTTTCTCGAAAGAGACTTGGGCCTGATTGATCATCATTTCCTCCTCTTCCTCTTCCATGATTCTACCTTCGGCACGGCGGCTATCCCGCTGTTGGCGATTGACGACAGCCAGCCTATCTAGCATAGGCTTGATCAGTTTGCTCCAGATCAGGAAGGCGATCAATGCGAGGATTGCGTATTTGATCAGCTCCTTGCCGATGGAAACTGTTTCCGGGTCTTTCCAGATTGGCGTATCCGGGATGGCCTCCTTCTCCGCCGGCGAGAAGTTGGCATTCGCCACATTCAGCGTATCGCCACGATCCTGATTGAAACCCATGGCTTCACGTGCCAGATCGGTGACCTGCTTCAGTTCCGTGCTTGTCAGCGGTACGCCCTTGCCCTTACCGTCTGATTTGTTATTGACAACAACAGCGACGGATAGACGACGAATCTCACCGGGTACGCCCTTGGTGTGTTTGACTGTTTTATCAACTTCGTAGTTGATGGTGGCGTTCTTGGTGAAGGGTTGCGGCTGCGTTGCAGCATTTGCACCGGTGGCAGGCTGACCGGCTACCGGTGGCGTGGTTAGCGGGGCTGTGGCAGGAACCGGTGGTTGGTTGGTCAAAGCACCTGGTACGCCGACAGCACCCGGGGCGGTCGAGCCGGTCTCCGCAGTTTGCTGGCTGCGGATAGCAGTTTCAGGCGTTGGGTTAGGGCGGTAGGTTTCAGCGACCTGTTCGCTTTGCGAGAAGTCGACATCGGCTGCCACCTGAGCGCGCACGTTACTGGCGCCCACCACGGTGCCCAGAATTTGTTCGATGCGTTTGATATAGCTGGCTTCAATATCGCGCACGTACTTGAGTTGCGACGGATCAAGACCGGCTTCCTGCAGCGGATTTTTTTGCTGCGAAATCAGGTTGCCATCCTGGTCGATGATGCTGACATTGGCTGGGTTCAGCTGCGGAACGCTGGATGAAATCAGATGGACGATGCCGGCGATCTGGCTTGGCTCCAGCACGCGGCCTGGGTACAAGGACACCAGTGCCGAGGCCGAGGGTTTCTGTTCGTCGCGCAGAAATGCGCTTTGCTTGGGCATGGCCAGATGCACACGCGCACCCTTGACTGCAGCAATCGACTGAATCGAGCGCGCCAACTCGCCTTCGAGGCCGCGTTGATAATTGATCTGTTCAGTGAACTGGCTGGCACCCATCTTCTGGTTTTCCATCAGCTCGAAGCCGACCAGGCCGCCCTTGGGCAAGCCTTGTGAAGCCAGCTTCAGGCGGGTGTCGTGAACGATGTTGCCGGGCACCAGAATGGCCTTGCCATTCTCGCTAATCTTGTACGGGATGTTCTGCGCCTGCAGGGTGGTGACAATCTGCCCACCGTCATGTTCGTCAAGATTGGCAAACAGCACGGCGTAGGACGGTTCGCGCGCCCAAATGAAACCTACTACGATGAGGGTGATTAAAAGGGCGACACCGATCATCCCCGCCATACGCTGGCGTGGATCGAGCTTGTTGAATGACTCAACAAAAGAAGGAACCTGAAATCCTTGAGTGTTTGCCTGTTCTGCGCTGGCCATAAAGCATTCCGGAATGGCATTTTTGCCCTGTGGGATTGTGTGCTGCTGAAGCAAGAGAGGTTCCAGCAAGCAGCGGCAAAATTTGCCGCCATTTCGCGGCTTGTGTTTCCTTGTTACGGGGCTGCGATTCTGCCATCATCGGATGCATAAATTGGGCCCTAGATGAACAAAACTTCCCGCTCCTCTCCAGAAGACTCCGACAGCCAAGCTGAAGCACAGCGTTTGGCTGAAGCTTTTCGTATTTTCAATCAGGCTTCAGAGGAGTTGTCGACGGCCTACACGGCGCTGCAATCCCAGGTGGCACAGCTCACGGCAGAGTTGGCCGCAGCCAACGGCGCGCTCCGTCAGCAATATCTCGAAAAGGTGGCGCTGACCGAGCGCCTTGCACTTTTGCTGGATGCTTTGCCCGCTGGTGTCATCCTAGTTGGTGGTGATAACGACGTGATTCAGGCCAACCCTGCTGCCGAGACGATACTTGGGCAGAGTCTGGCTGGTGCTTCATGGCCTGCCTTGGAACAGCATTTGCAGATGACGGAGGTGCCGGGCGAATATCTGGCCAGTGAGCGCCATGTCGCTATTACAGTGACGGCGCTTGATTCAGCGG
>DATJIB010000104.1:0-9744 GCA_035493575.1 Rhodocyclaceae bacterium
GTGAGCACAGAGGCGCGAGCGGTAGCAAGCTGGCTCTCGGCATTGCTCATATCTAGTGGTGTGGCGACGCCAGCGTTGAAGCGATTACGCGTCAGATCCAGATAACGGCTGTAGGCAACAACCGTGCGTTGCTGCAGATCAAGCGTGGCTTCAGCGCTACGCAGCTGGATATAGGTTTGCGCGAGCAATGCCTGGGCTGACAATTTGGCTGCTGCCAGATCAGCAGCGCTGGCTTCTAACTTGGCATCAGCGCTTTCATTGTTGCGTCGAATCCTGCCCCACACATCCAGCTCCCAGCTGGCGCTGGCCGATAGACTGACGGTAGTGTTGGGCGCGCTGGCGCCCTGGCTTTGTGTGTTGTTGCTGTTGCTCACAATCGCATTCGCGGCACGGGTGCCACCGAAGCTGCCATTGATGGTTGGGTAGTAAGCAGCGCTGGCACTATCGACTGCCGCACGTGCGGCGCGATATTGCGCTTCGGCAATCTTGATATTCTGGTTGTCGATGCGGACTTGCTCTTGCAGATCATTGAGCACGGGATCATTGAATACCAACCACCACTGTTCGGGCACGGCCGGCTCGACGTTATTCAGTTGCTGCCAGTTCTTGTATTGCTCGGCCTCCTTGAACTTGGCTGGCGTGTCCACCTCGGGCCGCACATAGTCAGGGCCGACAGCGCAACCGGCAAGAGCGAGCGCAATTAAAAATGGAATAGGGCGAAGTTTGTTTTTCATGACTGTGCCTCTGGAATGGCGGTAGGCAATACGATTTGACGACGACGCATGACACGATTACGCAGTCGATCAAGCATTACATACACCACCGGCGTGGTGTACAGAGTGAGTAGCTGACTAACGATCAAGCCGCCGACGATGGAGATGCCAAGCGGCACGCGCAACTCGGCACCGTCACCACTGCCCAGCGCAAGTGGAATGGCGCCGCAGATGGCGGCCACGGTGGTCATTAGAATCGGGCGGAAGCGCAGCTGGCAAGCGCGATAGATGGCGACCGCTGGCGAAGTATTGCGCGCGCGCTGCTGGGCAATGGCGACATCGATCATCATGATGGCGTTCTTCTTGACGATGCCAATCAGCAAAATCACACCGATCAGTGCAATCAAACTGAACTCGGTGCGGCTCGCCATCAGTGCGAGCAAAGCACCGACACCGGCAGAAGGCAATGTGGACAGAATCGTCAGCGGATGCAGCAGGCTTTCATAGAGCATGCCCAGCACCAGATAGATGGTGACAATGGCGGCAAGAATCAACAAAGGCTGGCTCTTGTTGGATGCCTCGAAAGCCTTGGCAGTGCCAGCGAAACTGCCCTGGATAGTAGTGGGTACCCCAATATCAGCCATGCATTTTTTGATCGCGATCGTCGCCTGATCCAGCGATACGCCCTGCGGCAGATTGAAGCTCAACGTGCTGGCCGGGAAACCGCTCTGATGGTTCACTTGCAAGGGCGCAACCGTCGGTTCGGTCCGCGCAAAGGCGGAGAGCGGCACGGAAGTGCCACTGCTTGAGGTGAAATAGAAGTTATTCAGGGTGTCCGGATTTTGTAGCCACTGTGGCGCCAGTTCCATCACTACACGGTATTGATTGAGCGGGTTGTAGATGATGCCAACCTGGCGCTGACTAAATGCATTCGACAAGGCTGTATCTATCGTGCGCATCGACAAGCCCAATTGCATGGCCTTGTTGCGATCAATGACCAATGAAATTTGCGAGGCCTTGTCCTGCGAATCAGTATTGACGTCGGTCAGCTCCGGCAATTTGGACAATGCATTGCGTATCTTGGGTTCCCAGGCACGCAGCTCGGTGAGCTCATCGGCCTGCAGGCTAAACTGGTATTGCGCATTGCTGGCGCGGCCACCAACACGAATGTCCTGGGCGGCGACGAGAAAGGCATTGGCTCCGGGCTCATGCGCCAGCTTGGGACGCAGACGGTTGATTACATCATCGGCGCTGATCTGGCGTTGTCCCTCACCCTTGCCCAAAGGCTTCAAGGTGGCGAACATCTGCGCACTATTGCCGCGGCCGCCGCTGGTGAAGCCAGTGATGGTGTCGATGGCCGGGTCGCTCTGGATAATCGTCATGAAGTTTTGCAGCTTCACACGCATGGCCTGGAAGGAAATGCTCTGGTCAGCCTGGATCATGACCATGATGCGGCCCGTATCCTGCTGCGGGAAGAAGCCTTTCTTGATGGTCATGTAGAGCGATACATTCAGCACGATGGTCAGCAACAGCACGATCATCATCACCGGGCTATGCCGCAGTGACCAGGCCAGGCTGCTGCGGTAGTTGCGCATGATGCTGCGTTGTGTGCGCTTGGCGATCAGTGCGGCGCGGCGGCTGAAGCGTTGCCACCGAGTTTCACGCGCGGGCTCGATCTCTTCTGCAGTTTTTTCTTTGCGCGCCTTGAGTAACCAAGCGCACATGGCAGGCGTGGTGGTCAATGAAATGACCATTGAAATCAGAATTGCCGCGGCCAGTGTGACGGCAAACTCACGAAACAGGCGGCCGACAATGCCACCCATGCCGAGGAGCGGAATGAAAACGGCAATCAGGGACAGCGTAATCGACACCACCGTAAAGCTGATTTCACGCGAGCCATCCAGTGCCGCCTGCAGGGGTTTCTTGCCGGCCTCGATATGACGCATGATGTTTTCCAGCACCACGATGGCATCGTCGACCACAAAGCCGGTTGCGACGGTCAGCGCCATCAGCGACAGATTGTTGAGACTGAAGCCCAGCAGGTACATGGCGCCGAAAGTCCCCACCAATGAAACAGGCACCACGATGCTGGGAATAATCGTGGCGCGGACCTTGCGCAGGAACAAGAACACAACCAGCACCACCAGCGCAATCGAGATCATCAGCGTGCGCTCGACCTCATGCAGCGAGCCACGTATGGTCGGGGTGCGATCCATCATTACCTCCAGCTTGATGGCATCGGGAATGGAGGCTTGCAGGAAGGGTAGTAGTTCCTTGACTCGATCCACCGTCTCGATGATGTTGGCGCCCGGTTGCGTGTTCAGCACCAGAATAATGGCGGCTTTGCCATTGGCAGAGCCGTAATTGCGAACATCTTCCACTGAGTCTTCAACACTGGCGACATCGCCGAGGCGCACACCGGCATTGTTCCGATAACGGATGATGACTTTGCTGAATTCATCCGCCGTGCGTTGCTGATCATTGGCGCCTAGCTGCCATTGCTGATCATGGGATTCAAGTGTGCCGAGCGGCCGGCGAGCACTAGCGTTGTTGACTGCCGTTTGTATGTCGGAAAGTGCAATGCCGCTGGCGACCAGACGATTCGGGTCGAGTTCGACGCGCACAGCGGGTAGGGCGCCGCCACCGATATTGACCTGGCCGATGCCTTCGATCTGGGCGATGCGCTGCGCCAAAATGGTGGAGGCTGCGTCATACATCTGGCCGCGGCTGAGCGTGTCGGAGGTGAGCGCCAGTATCATCACCGGCGCATCGGCCGGATTTACTTTCCGGTAAGTCGGATTGGAGGGCAGACTGCTGGGCAGCAAGGGACGGGCTGCATTGATGGCGGCCTGTACATCGCGGGCGGCGCCATTGATATCGCGATCCAGTTCAAACTGAATGGTGATGCGCGCGCTGCCTTGGGAGCTTGAGCTTGTGATTTCAGTAATGCCGGCAATCTGCCCGAGCACACGTTCCAGAGGGGTCGCGACTGTCGCCGCCATGGTCTCAGGACTGGCGCCGGACAGTGAAGCCGAAACAGAGATGGTCGGAAAGTCCACTTGCGGTAGCGGCGCCACCGGCAGGGCAAAGAAGGCAATGCCGCCCGCCAGCGCCACGCCTATGGTCAGCAATATGGTCGCGACCGGGCGGAAGATAAAGGGGCGCGAAAGATTCATGGCGCGGCGTCGTGCTCGCTAGCATTCTCGCCGTTGCCGAAGCGGGTCCTGAGACGACGCGCGACACGATCAAAGGCAAGATAGATGACTGGGGTGGTGAACAACGTCAGCACCTGACTGACCATCAGGCCGCCGACCATGGTGATCCCCAGCGGTTGGCGCAGTTCAGCACCCATGCCGCTGCCCAGCATCAATGGCAAGGCGCCGAGCAGGGCCGCCATGGTGGTCATCAGAATCGGACGGAAGCGCAGCAGGCAAGCCTGATAGATCGCATCGCGTGGTGACATGCCTTCGTTGCGTTCGGCATCGAGAGCGAAGTCGATCATCATGATGGCGTTCTTCTTGACGATGCCGATCAGCAGAATGATGCCGATAATGCCGATCACATCCAGATCATTGCCGGTCACCAGCAAGGCCAGCAGCGCGCCGACACCGGCCGAGGGCAGCGTGGACAGAATGGTGACTGGATGGATCGTGCTTTCATACAGCACACCCAGCACGATATACATGGTGACGATGGCGGCCAGAATCAGCATCAAGGTCGTGGACAAAGATCCCTGGAAGGCCAGCGCTGCACCCTGGAAGCGGGTCTCGATACTGAACGGCATGCCCAGATCATGCTCGGCGGCGCGGATCGCATCCACCGCTGCACCCAGCGAGGCACCCTTGGCCAGATTGAAGGAGACCGTTGTGGCCGGGAACTGCCCGACATGATTGATGACCAGCGGCGTAATGCGCTCGGAAATATGCGCCACGGCTGTCAGCGGGACTTGCTGGGCGCCACTCGAAGTGGTCACGCCGTTAACCGTGACGGTAGAGCCACTGGTAGGCACATAGATGCTGGACAGGGCTGCCATGCCGCGATCCAGCGCTGGCTTGGTCTCCAGCACCACCCGATATTGATTGGATTGCGTGAAGATGGTCGAAATCAGGCGCTGACCAAACGCGTTGTAGAGCGCATTGTCGATGGCGGCCACACTGACATTGAGACGGCCGGCGGCTTCTCTATCGATCTCCACATAGGCTTGCAAACCACTTTCCTGCAGATCACTGGTGACATCAGCCAACTGCGAACTGGCCTGTAATTTCTCGATCAGTTTGGGTACCCACTCGGCCAGCATCTTGCTATCGGCTGACTCGAGCATGAACTGATACTGCGTTCGCGAAACCCGGTCTTCCACCGTCAAGTCCTGCACCGGCTGCATATACAGGGTGATGCCTGGAATATTCTTCACTCGCTCGTTAATGCGCCGAATGATTTCACTGGCTGACCCATCTCTATCTTCAATGGGCTTCAAGGTAATCTGCATACGCCCGGCATTGAGCGTGGCGTTATTGCCGTCGACGCCAATGAAAGAGGAGATGTTGTCGACAGCCGGATCCTTGAGGATTTCAGCGGCCAGCTCTTGTTGACGCTGACTCATGGCGGCAAAAGAAATCGATTGTGGTGCCTCCGTGATGGCCTGAATCACACCGGTATCCTGCACCGGGAAGAAGCCCTTGGGCACCAGCAGATAAAGCAGGCAGGTTGCAGCCAACGTGCCGAGGGCGACAACCAGCGTGGCGCGTTGATGGTCGAGTACCCAAGTCAGCCATTCGCCGTATTTGGCAATGGTGCGATCAAACAGTGCGCCGACCTTGACGGAAAATTTGCTTTGTTCTGATTCAGGGCGATGCTTGAGCAAACGGGCGCACAACATCGGGGTCAGTGTCAGCGAGACCACTGCCGAGATCAGAATCGAGATGGCCAGCGTGATGGCGAACTCGTGAAACAGACGCCCGACCACATCGCTCATGAACAAGAGCGGAATCAAAACGGCAATCAAGGAAAAGGTCAGCGAGATGATGGTGAAGCCGATCTGCTTGGAGCCTTTGAGCGCTGCCGCCAACGGTTCTTCGCCTTCTTCCACATAGCGCGAGATGTTCTCGATCATGACGATGGCGTCGTCAACCACGAAGCCGGTCGAGATGGTCAGTGCCATCAGGGTCAGGTTGTTGATCGAGAAACCGATCATATACATCACGCCAAACGTACCGACCAATGACAGCGGTACCGCCACGCTGGGAATAAAGGTGGCCGGCAGATTGCGCAGGAACAGGAAAATCACCATGACCACCAGCCCAATCGACAGCAGCAGTTCGAACTGCACATCATTGACCGAAGCGCGAATGGTGGTGGTGCGATCAGTCAGCACGGTCACATCAATCGAACCGGGGAGATTGTTCTGCAACTGGGGCAACAACTTTTTAACCTGATTGGCCACTTCAATCACGTTGGCGCCAGGCTGGCGGCGGATGTTCAGAATCACCGCCGGTTCTTCATTGGACCAGGCAGCAAGACGGCTGTTCTCCGCTTCCTCAATCACATCGGCAACATCGCTAAGGCGAATCGGTGCGCCGTTCTTGTAGGCGATGATCAGGGCCGAATATTCCTGCGGCGATTTCAATTGATCATTGGCATCAATCGTGGCAGCACGTGCAGCGCCGTCGAAACTACCCTTGGCGATATTGACGTTGTTGTTGCTGATGGCGGTGCGAATGTCATCCAGCGACAAACCCATATTCGCCAAGGCCTGCGGGTTGGCTTGTACACGCACGGCAGGGCGACGCCCACCTGCAATGCTGACCAGGCCTACGCCGGGCACTTGCGAGATTTTTTGCGCAACACGGCTTTCCACCAGATCGTGCACGCGTGGCACGGCCAGTGTTGGTGAGGTTATAGCCAGCGTCAGAATTGGCGCATCGGCCGGATTGACCTTGCTATATACGGGAGGCAAGGGCAAGTCGCTGGGCAGCAGATTACTGGCTGCATTGATGGCGGCCTGCACTTGCTGCTCGGCCACGTCCAGCGTCAGATCCAGCGAGAAGCGCAGGGTGATGACCGATGCGCCGCCCGAGCTGGTCGACGACATCTGCACCAAGCCCGGCATCTGGCCGAACTGGCGCTCGAGTGGCGCAGTGATTGAAGATGTCACGACGTCCGGGCTGGCACCTGGATACAACGCAGTCACCTGCATGGTCGGATAGTCGACCTCAGGCAAGGCTGCAATCGGCAGCAGGCGATAAGCCAGCGCACCGGCCAGCAGGATGGCCACCATCAGCAAGGACGTTGCGATGGGGCGGAGAATGAAAATACGTGAGGGGTTCATGGCAATGCTTGACCGGTTAGGCGCTCATCAATCTGCGATCAGTTGCTAGGCGCAGTATTGCCTTCACGTTTCTTCCATGGCGGTTCTTCACCGGGATGAGTCTCCTGCCAGCGCTTGCGGCGTTCAGCACGTTCTTCATCGCTAAGCTGCGGCCGGTCGCCGCCAGGTCTGTCCGCTGTAGCGGCATCAGCAGGACGCTTGCCGCCTTGTGCCGGCGCTGCGCCATCTTTGGACTCGGCGCCATCACGCTTGCGACGTTCGCCGCCGCCTTCGGCATTCCCCGGTGCAGCAGCCGGAGAGGACTGGCTGGCTTCAGCTGGCTTGCCCTCTCCGCTACCCTTGCTGCTGCCCTCTTCACCACGCCGGCCTTTGCCGTTGCGCGGCTTGCCTGCGCTGGTGGCCTTGTTACGTGCTTCTTCGCTGATGACCTCAACTTGTGCGCCATCGCGCAGCTTGTCGGCGCCATCGGTGACGACCATTGCGCCTTCGGCGACATCGCCTTCGATGACAATCTTGTCGCCTTGTGTCGTGCCGGTCTTGACCGGTACCGCGCTGACCTTGTCTTCCTTGATCACATAAACAAAACTACCCTTGGCGCCGCGCAATACGGCTGAGCCAGGCACGACCTTGGCGTTGGCAGCAGTACCTGCAAACAGGCGCACATTGACGAACTGATTCGGGAACAGGGTGTTGTCTTCGTTCTTGAATTCGGCCTTGAGCTTGAGCGTGCCGGTGGTGGTGTCGATCTGATTGTCGGCAGTCAGCAGACGGCCCGCGGCGAGCTTGTTCTTGAGCTCGCGATCCCACACCTCAACCGGGGTTGGATCCTTGGAGGCAAGTGCGGCGGTGACAGTGGGCAAATTCACTTCCGGGACTGAGAACACGGCTGTGATCGGTTGCACCTGCGCAATGATGACGATGCCGTTGGTGTCGCCAGCTTTGACGATATTGCCCGGATCAACCTGACGCAAACCCACACGCCCGGCCACGGGTGCCGTGACCTTGGTGTAGGACAGTTGCAGCTGGGCTGCAGCGACCACACCCTTGTCGACTTCTACAGTGCCTTGATATTGGCGCACCAGCGATTCTTGCGTGTCGACCTGTTGCTTGGAAATCGAATCCTGAGCGAGCAGGGTGCGATAGCGTTCCAGATCCACCTGGGCGTTCTTGAGTTGCGCCTGGTCACGCGCCATCTGGCCATTGGCCTGGGTTAATTGCACCTGGAAAGCCCGTGGATCAATCTCGGCCAGCAACTGGCCAGCCTTGACCACTTGGCCTTCCGCAAAATTCAGCTTTAATAATTCACCGTCCACACGCGAATGCACGGTGACCAGATTCTTCGGCACCATGGTACCGATGGCATTGATCCAGATCGGTACATCACGGACCTTGACCGGGCTGGCCGAGACCGGCTGAGTACGTGAACCGCCGAAACCATTGCGACCCCCTTTTCCGCCTGGGCCGGCAGCCGAGTCTTCGGTACCCACCTTGAACACATAGTAAAGGCCACCGCCGACTGCACCGACTATGGCGAGAATGACCAGGGTCTGGCGCAGGGTGATCTTGCCGAGGAATTTGGGTTTCTTCATGATGTTGCCTTCTCCGAGGAGCTTGATATTGGCAGTCGCAGTGTGACCTGCAGACCGCCATTTTTTATATTGTGAAGTGCGATGCTGCCGTCATGGGCAGCGATGGCCTTGAGCGCAATCGCCAGGCCGAGACCGATGCCGCCTTGCGGATTGCGATGGTCGTCGACACGGAAGAAGGGCTCAAATACTTTCTGTAGAAGTTCCGGCGGAATCCCCGGTCCTTGGTCGCTGATATCGATCTGCCAGGCACTATCAAGTTGCTTGAGCGTCACCTTGATCAGTCCATTCTGCGGACTGTGGCGCACCGCGTTGCGCAGCACATTTTCAATGGCGCTGGACAGCAATTGCACATCGCCATCGAAGAGCGCCTCATCGGGCAGCTCGGCGACAATCTCGCAATGCTTGCGGTCGGCTTCGAGCTGGGCATCAGCGATGCTGTCAGCCAGCAGTTGTTCCAGGCGTACGCTTTCTGAGCGCAGGGTATTCAGACCCGCGTCGAGACGCGAGAAGTCGATGATGCGGCCAATCAACTCATTGAGACGTTCCATCTCGCTATCGATGCGCTGCAACTCTTCATCGGCAAGATTGCCAACGCGCTGGCGCGCCAGGCCCACTGCTACTTGCACGCGTGCCAACGGGGAACGGAGCTCGTGCGAAACATCGCGGAGCAGACTGCGCTGCGAATTGATCAGTGCATCAATGCGCTCAGCCATGGTGTCCAGGGATTGCGCCAGATCGAAAATCTCATCGCGACGCTTGCCTAGTGTGGGCGCTACCCGATGGGAAAAATCGCCACTACCAAAGGCAACCGTGGCTTCACGCAAGCGTCGCAAAGAGGCAGTCAGATAAGCGGCCAAGCCGAGACAGACCACCGCACCGATCAGCGTAGCCAGAACCAGTTGCGTGGCGACTACGCGGGGACGCGAAATCAGGCGACTCAGGGTGGCACCCTGGAAGTCAGGCACCAGCTCGGTATCGTCTATATGGCGGGTCCATTGCTGCAGGGCAAGCAAACCCTTTTCCGCTTCGGCCTGAGCGGTGGCAAATACCGATTCATTGCGCGCGCGTGGGTCTTGCGCGTCATAGCGCTCACGCGTGGCATCGAGATAAGCCGACG
>DATJIB010000105.1:0-5341 GCA_035493575.1 Rhodocyclaceae bacterium
AAATAAAAAAGGGCATCCCGCGGGATGCCCTTTTTTTGCCCAGCTTTACTCAGCGGCGTTTAAGCAGAAACTCAAACACACCCGCTTCGCATTCCCTGCTCCCCAGCAACTGATTGCCCGTCTGCAAAGCAAAGGCGGCAAAATCTTTGACTGAACCCGCGTCCGTGGCAAGCACCCGCAAAACCTCTGAACTCTTCATCGTTGCAAGCGCTTTCTTGGCACGCAAGATAGGCAAAGGACAAGCCAGCCCTATCGCATCAACCTCTGCATGCACGGTAATTTCTTCTGCCATGATTCCTGAACCTTATGTAGTCAGATGGCGATAGATTTCCGCCATCCGTAACGGAAGTTTATGCGCATTGGGCACGACTTCATAGCGGGCGGGGCCGTACAGCCGCGGCAGGTAGTCCGCCCCTTGTCTGTCGATCGTCACACAGAAACTGCGCACACCGCGTTCATGCGCCTCCTGCAAGGCACGACGGGTATCTTCAATGCCATAGTCGTTGCGATACTCATCGCCAAAGTCATCCGGATATCCGTCCGAAATCGTCACCAGCAAATGATATCTGGCTGGTTCAGCTTCCAGCAGTTTCGACAAGTGGCGTACGGCAACGCCCATGCGGGTGAAGTCCTTGCCCTCAATGCCGGCAATACGGGCACGCACCTCATTGCCATACTGTTCATCGAAACGCTTGATTGGGTAAATCTCGCAACGCGTATGGCCCCAGCCGGAAAAGCCGTAGATGGCGTAGCGGTCATCGAGTAGTTCCAGCGCCTCGCATAACAGGATCAAGGACTCACGCTCGGCGTTATTGACCCAGCCCTTGGTCGAGCCGCTCATGTCCACCATGAACATCACAGCTAACGAGCGATCGTTATGCATGCGTCGACGGAACAAGCGGTCCGAGGGCTCGCCACCATTCTTGCGGTCGATAAAAGACTCAACCACTGCGTCAACATCCAGCTCTTCGCCATCGACCTGGCGCGCCAGCATCTTGTCTTCGCCCTTGATCATTTCGAGCTGACGTCGAATCTGCGCGATGTAGTTGCGGTATTTGCGCTTGACCTCATCCACGTAATTGGGGTCACCCGGCGTCACCGGCACCTCATACAGATGACACCAGTCTTTCTTGTAACTACCACGGCGAAAGTCCCACTCGTCATAGGTGAACTCGGGTGGGGTGTCACTGACACCTTTTTTCCTGACCAGCAGATTGCCAGCTTCATCGCGACGGCCAGCGTGCTGACTCTCTTTGGAGAAAGCCGGATGTTCGCCTGGCTCGAGATCGACTTCTTCGCCGCTCAAGCCGCCCATATCGCCATCGTCATACTCGGCAGGGTAAGGCTCGAACTCTTCCTGATTAGCACCAAACGCCGGGCGGCCGTCGCCATCCTTTTGCGCACGCACGGCGCGCATGACCATGGGCTCGACACTGACTGCATGCACCATGGTCGGCGCCTTGGCCCCACTGGCGAGAAGTTCGTCCAGCAAGGCCAGCGTATCGGCCAAAGTCGACAAGGGATTTTGCAAGCGGGCCAAAGCAGGCGCCAGCTCAGCCGGCCAGGGGCCACGCAGCTCCGCGATCTCGGCGCCGAGACCAGGAAAGTCGGCACCCAGCTTGCCCTCCAGGCGTGCTGCTTCGAGCGCATCCAGCCATTCCTTGGCGAGATCGGCATCGGGATAACGCGCCAGAATTTCATCCAGATTGCTGGCATCGGTGAAGGTGCCGTAATGCGTTTGCGCCCACAGAAGCGAGGCCATGACACGGTACAAACGTCGGTTGTCGGCGGCGCTTGGCAGCGTAGCCAAAACGTCCGGCAGAAACAGGGTTTCCGTATCAGTCACCGCATATTCGTAGGATTTAACGTCTATGTATTTACCGGCCAGTGCCTGGATAAAAGTGCGCGTGCGCTCTTCCACCTCAATGAAATTGGCGCTCGCTTCGGCGTACTTGTGGGTCGCAACAAAACTGTCCAGATCATGCAGGAAGGACAGTGCAGCATCCACCCCTTCTCTATCCTTGACCTCAAGCGCGCCAAGCGCCCAGGCTTCAACCCCATTGCTATCCAGCTGCAGGAATACAAATTGCGCCTGCAGGGCGAGATTCATTGCCACTTCGTAACTGCTCTGGGCTGCGACTTCGACCCAATGCAGAATCTGATTTTGCTGATCGCGGTTGAGCTTTTCCAGCACCGCAACGGCGCGCTGTTGTACGGCGAGATTGGGATTACCGGGCAGGGTTCGTTCGAAGCGAACATCCAGTTCGCTGGCAAACAGACGCCGCGTGGCAGTGGTGTGGCTGGTTACCATTTAGAAAACGGCACGCACCAGGTCTTCGAGTGTCGCCGTCATTTCCGGTTCGTCGGAGAGCGCCCGCGCCACACTGGCGCTGCATGCAGAAATCGGCTCGACGCCAGCCGCAATCAATTGGGCAGCGTGAATGAGCAAGCGCGTACTGGCGCCCTCATCCAGGCCAGCGCCTTTGAGGTTGCGCGTCATCTGACCGAGCTTGACCAGCTTCTGCGCGATCTCCAGCGGCACACCGCCTTCTGTCGCGACGATGCTGGATTCAGCGGGAGCGAGTGGATAGTTGAAATCAAAAGCAATAAAGCGCTGCCGTGTGGAAGGCTTGAGCTCCTTCAGCACGCTTTGATAGCCCGGGTTATAGGACACCACCAGCATGAATTCCGGCGGCGCCTCAACCTGTTCGCCATGCTTGTCGATATTCAGCACCCGGCGGGCATCGGCAAGCGGATGGATCACTACCGTCGTGTCCTTGCGTGCTTCGACAATTTCATCCAGATAGCAAATGGCGCCGGCGCGTACCGCGGCCGTCAGGGGACCATCAACCCAAACCGTTTCCTCGCCAATGATCAGATAGCGGCCAATCAAATCGGCGGTGGTCAGATCATCATGACAGGACACCGTGATCAGGGGGCGTCCCAGCTTCCAGGCCATATGCTCGACAAAACGCGTCTTGCCGCACCCGGTCGGGCCTTTGAGCAAAACCGGCAAGCCGCTTTTGGCAGCAGCTTCGAACATGTCGACTTCATTGCCAACGGGCTGATAAAACGGCTCATCGTCAATGCGCATGAGCTGGGGAGTAATGTGGGTTTGCTTGGTCATGATGTGCAGATCAATATCAAAAGAAAGCCCAGGAAAATACTAGGGCAGGTTTTTATCGGGCGTTTACTCAAGGCAGCTTTTCTTTGGCTTCATCAGCCCGTTTTTGTTTCAGTTCACGCAAGAGGGCCTCTACCTGCGAGTACTCGAAGAAGTCTCCGTCAGGCGACTTTTGCGCCAGCTGCAATTGCTCAATCGCTTGCGGCAGTTGCCCGCGCATGGCATAGGCATCCGCCTGCGATCGATGCTGCAGCAACAACTTTCCTTGTGCCGCATAGCATTGTGCCTGCAACAGATACAGTTGCGCATCACCGGGCCACAATTGCATATCATTAAAGATATGCTTTAGCGCGACATCCGGCTTGCGCGCACTTAGTAAAACATCGGCCAGGGCATAAGACAAAGCCCGCTCTTGCGGATTGTGAAACAGGGCCATCCGCAATTGGTTTTCAGCGCCATTAAAGTCACCCAGCTTTTGTGCCAGCAGAGCAGAAAGCAGATCCACCATCGACGACTGAACTTTCAGGCGACGCAACTCGGCCAGCTCCTGTGTCACCGCCGGAAGATTGCCGGCACGCATTTGCGCATAGGCCATGCCGAAATGGCTGGCGGCCTCATTGGCATATTTCTTCTCTTTCAGCTGAGCCCCGAAATCGGCTACAGCATCGCGAGGGGAACCCTCGAATGCTTTGAGCTTGGCACGTACCAATAAAAACTCGATCGGTTCGCGGACTTGGCGATATGGCTTGCCCTGAGCCCGATTGGCCATATCCGCAATCCGCTCTGTCGTCAGCGGGTGGGTGCGTAAATAGCCAGGCGCATTGTTTTCGTATAGACGCCCAAATTTCTGCAGGCGCTCAAAAAAGCTCTCCATGCCATGCACATCAAAACCAGAGCGATCGAGCAAATCAAAGCCAACCCGGTCCGCTTCGCGTTCGAAGTCGCGCGTGTAATTCAACTGGCTTTGAATGCCGGCCGCCTGGGCAGCCATAACGCCGCCCATGCCAACACTGCTGTTGTTGCGCGCGGCCAATACGGCTACCGCCATGGCAATGAGTGTCGGCACCGTGGACTGATTCTGCTTGTTGAACATACGCGCCAGATGGCGCTGTGTGACGTGAGAGATTTCGTGGGCCAAGACACCGGCCAGCTCAGACTCGGTTTGTGCGGCCAAAATAAGGGCCGTATGTACACCGATATAGCCACCCGGCATGGCAAACGCATTCAGGGTCTTGTCGCGTATGACAAAGAACTCGAAGGGTTGGCGTACATCGTTACTTTTTTCAGCCAACCGATGCCCGAGCCGATTGAGATAACCCACCACCTCGGCATCATCCACAAACTCCGGTTCACTACGGTATTCATTCAATATTGCCTGACCTATGCGTTGCTCCAGCGCTGGGGGCAGGTCAGCCTGGGCAGCCTCGCCCAAATCAGGCAAGCCTTCGGCCAGCCCCAATGGCGGGGCAAGCAACAAGGCCAGCAAAAAAGCGGCAAAACGATGGGGGAGAGGACGGCGCAACGGCATACCCGTTATGATACCGCCTTGCCCACCAGCGGCCACTTTGGCTACTGTGAATTGCCTTATCAATTATCGCTGTTTGATGGAGTTGCCATGAGCACGCCCCCCAATTTCCCCCTCACCCACTTTGATAGCGCAGGCCAGGCGCATATGGTCGATGTGGGCGCCAAGGACGAAACCGAACGAGTCGCACGCGCGGCGGGTCGCATTGTCATGCAAGCCGAAACCCTGGCCTTGATCCAGGCTGGCGATGCCAAGAAGGGCGATGTCATCGGCATTGCCCGTATCGCTGCAATTCAGGCTTCCAAGCGCACCAGTGATTTGATTCCACTGTGCCATCCTATTGGCTTGACGCGTGTGGCAGCCGAATTCACCATCGATGCGGCCAACAATGCGATTGATTGCGTTGTGACCGCACAGACCCGCGGCCGCACGGGTGTAGAAATGGAAGCATTGACCGCCGTCAGCGTTGGCCTTCTCACCATTTACGATATGTGTAAAGCCGTAGATCGGGGCATGACCATCAGCAACATCCGCCTTCTGGAAAAAATCGGTGGAAAATCAGGGCACTGGCAGGCGGTTTAATTTTCATTCAAGTGACCCGCTCAAAAGCCTTCATAACTGTCAGAATTGCACGCCCGCACACGTTGCATTTCGCGGGCGTTCATAAAAAACAATGACAATTAGAGGAGGTT
>DATJIB010000106.1:0-3320 GCA_035493575.1 Rhodocyclaceae bacterium
GCTACCGACGTGAAAGGAGACATCTTTGACCACTGTGCGCGACTTGTACTTCTTGCGCAGATTAAAAACGCTAAGGGTGCTCATCTATTCTTGTCTTGGCTACTCGTCCATCTCTTTCAGCAAGCGGCGGATCACTTCAGAACCAAAGCCACGGCTTTGCAGAAAACGCGCCTGCTTGGCCCACTCTTTGGCATCACTCGGCAAGGCAGCATATTTCTTTTGCCACACCAGCCGTGCCCTCTCCATTTCACTGGGCAGGTCCTCTGCGGCCAGCTCACTCTCAACCAGTTCAACCGCTACCCCGCGGGTGCGCAACTCCTGACGCAGGCGGGCGCTCCCAAAACGCTCTGCCCGGCTGCGCACAAAAGCTGCAGTAAAACGTTCGTCCGACAGCAGCTTTACTTCCTGCAAACGCTGCAAGACGATTTCTATCTCTTCTTGCGTTCCATGTTCAGCCAGTTTCTTGGCCAGCTCCGCACGGCTATGCTCGCGTCTTGCAAGCATAGCGACCGCGCGTTGCTTTAAAGTTCTCTGGCCGTTTTTGGCAATCACTCAGCTGCTGCAGGTGCCGCCACTTCGATAATGCCGAGTGCGGTACGCACCTTGTTTTCAATTTCGACTGCCAATGCTGGACGCTCACGCAGGAAATCACGTGCGTTGTCCTTGCCCTGGCCGATCTTTTCGCCGTTGTAGGCATACCAGGCGCCCGACTTCTCAACGATCTTGTGCTCAACGCCCAGCTCGATGATTTCGCCTTCGCGGGAAATGCCTTCTCCGTAAAGAATGTCAAAGTGAGCTTCACGGAAGGGAGGCGCCACCTTGTTCTTGACGACCTTGACCTTGGTTTCGTTACCGACGACTTCGTCGCCCTTCTTGATCGAGCCGGTACGACGGATGTCCATACGCACCGAAGCGTAGAACTTGAGCGCGTTACCGCCGGTGGTCGTTTCAGGGCTACCGAACATCACACCAATCTTCATACGAATCTGGTTAATGAAAATAACCAGGGTATTGGTGCGCTTGATATTCGCGGTCAGCTTGCGCAGTGCTTGTGACATCAGACGCGCTTGCAGGCCTGGCAATTGGTCGCCCATTTCGCCTTCGATTTCAGCACGGGGGGTCAAAGCAGCCACCGAGTCGATCACGATCAGATCAACACCGCCGGAACGCACCAGCATGTCGGTGATTTCGAGGCCTTGCTCGCCGGTATCCGGCTGGGAAATCAGCAGATCAGGCACATTGACGCCGAGCTTGGCGGCATAGCCTGGGTCGAGCGCATTTTCCGCATCGATATAGGCAGCCACACCACCGGCCTTTTGAATTTCGGCCACAACCTGCAGACACAGGGTGGTCTTACCCGAGGATTCCGGGCCGTAGATTTCAACCACACGGCCGCGCGGCAGGCCGCCAATTCCGAGGGCGATGTCCAGTCCCAACGAACCGGTCGAAACGGACTGAATATCGTCAGTCGCCAGGCCTTCGCCCATTTTCATGATCGAACCCTTGCCGAACTGCTTTTCGATCTGGGCTAGCGCGGCTTGTAGGGCTTTGGTTTTATCGTCCATTTACTGCTCCTGAATGGTTGAGAGGATTATGGCACAGCTTTTGCGTGGGTCTACGCCCCCAGCTGCTGCAACAACCCTCTGAGTGCGTAAAGTACGGCTCGACGCCTTACCGCTCTGCGATCTCCAGCAAAGTGCTGAATTTCACTGATCGGCTCGGCGCCTCGTCGACACCAAGCGAAGCATACGGTGCCCACTGGCTTACCAAGTGAGCCACCCCCAGGACCAGCGATGCCAGTAATCGAAATCGCCCAATCCGCACGCGAAAACTTGATCGCGCCAGCAGCCATTTCCTGTGCAGTTTCTTCGCTAACTGCACCAAAATGCGCCAAGGTGTCCATACGGACACCAAGCATATCAGCTTTGGACTGATTGGAGTAAGTAATAAAGCCGCGCTCAAACCAGCCCGAACTTCCGGCCGTATCGGTAACCAGCTCTGCGACCCAACCTCCCGTACAGGACTCGGCCGTTGCCAATGTGAGCGCCCGCTCACTCAGGGCTTTGCCCAGTTGAACAGAAAGTGACTCGAGTTCGCTGTCCATCGTTATGGAAAGAAACGTGTGAGCAGATGCAGACACAAGACGGCATACACAGCCGCAAAGAAGTCGTCGGTCATGACACCGAATCCATTCTTCACCTTCTCATCGAAGTAGCGTGCCGGCTGCGGCTTGAGAATATCGAAGATGCGGAACAGTACGAAGGCCGCCAGTTGCCACATCCAGTTATTCGGTGTGAACCACTGAGTGAACCAGAGGACGCCCCAGAAAGGCACGATCTCATCCCAGACGATGCTGCCGTGATCAACCACGCCCAGATCGCGCCCGGTTCGCTGGCAAGCCCATACGCCCAGCGCAAACATCGCCAACCAGAACAGGGCAAAGCAAATCGGCAGTACAAAAAATGGTGCAAGTAAAAGGTATGTGCCCCAGGCAAACAAGGTCCCGGTTGTGCCGGGCACCCAGGGCGAATAGCCGCTGCCGAAACCACCGGCAATCAAATGCGCGGGATGGCTGAACAGGAATTTCAGAGGCAAAACTTTGGGTGGTTTCTTGAACATGGACTCAGGAGAAATGATCGAAACCGCGTGCACTCAATACCAGGGCCACACCGTCCGGCCCCACTGCGGAGCACTGCCCGGTAGTTCCGGCAACGATGTTGCCGATGTGCGTCAGTGGAAGGTGCAATTGGGCCGCTAGTGACTCAACGGCGGCGCGGCGTGAGGCGGGTGCGGTGAATACCAACTCATAGTCATCGCCACCGCCCAGATAGCAATCGCACTCAATGCCGCTCGGTGGCAACTGCTTAAAGCTGAGCTCCGCCGCGCACTGCGACTCTTCGAGAATGTGGCCGAGATCGGCAATCAAGCCATCCGATACATCCAGTGCAGCTGTCGCCAGTCCACGCAAAGCCAAGCCCAGCGCGACGCGTGGTTGCGGGCGGGTCAAAGCTTTGAGGCATTCGCTTAAGCGGGGCTCGCTGAGTTGAATTTTGTTTTGCAGATGCGCCAGCCCAAGACCAGCACGGCCAGGATGACCCGAGACCCAGATATCGTCGCCCGGCTTGGCATGGTCGCGACGCATGGCTTGTCCCGCGGGTAACTCACCAAAGATGGTGACGCAAAAGTTAAGTGGGCCGCGCGTGGTGTCACCGCCGATCAGATCAACACCGAAGGCGGCCGCGCAATCGTGAAAGCCTTTGGCGAAAGCAGCGACCCAAGCTTCATCGACAGCAGGCAGAGATAGTGCCAGAACAGCCCAG
>DATJIB010000107.1:0-6288 GCA_035493575.1 Rhodocyclaceae bacterium
TGACCCAGCGCCAGATTGTATTCACGGCTACCGCGATCATCGGCATTACCTTGAATCAGCATCTTGTACTTTGGATTGGCCTGCAGGAACTTGGCATGCGCTTCCAGCAGAGACTGGAACTCGCCGCGAATGGCATAGCTATCCAGGTCGAAGAAAATTTCGCGCTTGGACAGTGGGCTCTTAGGATCCTTCAAGCGCTCAGCGCCATACATGCCGCCATCTTGATTAATCGGCGTCACGTTACCGACATCGCGCGGGGAAACATTATCTACTTTCGCACCATCCTGCTCCGGGGCAGGTGGTTGCGAACTACAAGCAGCGAGGAAGGCAAGACTGAAAATGGCAAAAAGGCGACGCATGATGAAACTCCAACTGAAAATGAGATTAAAAACTTATTTGACGAACGGGCCCCAGGAAGGTTCGCGTACATCTGCTGCCGTTACCGACAATTTCTGTTTAACACGGCCATCGCTAGAGACTGCGGCCAACACGCCGCGACCACCAATTTCGGTGGCATACAGAATCATGCGCCCATTTGGCGCAAAACTGGGTGATTCGTCCTTGGCTGAGTCTGTAAGAATTTGTGTTTGCTTACTGTTCAAATCCATCAGCGCAACCTGGAAACGCCCGCTATTACGCGAAATATAGGCCATGCTCTTACCATCTGGTGAAGGACGTGCCGAGGTGTTGTAGCTACCCTCAAAGGTCACACGCTGCACGTCACCGCCTGCGGCCGGAATCCGATAAATCTGGGGACTGCCGCCACGGTCTGAAGTGAAATAGATGTACTGACCATCGGGTGAGAAGCGTGGCTCGGTATCGATACCCGCCGAGCTGGCCAGGCGCGTAGCCCCACTACCATCAGCGTTCAGCACATAGAGCTGCGAATTGCCATCCTTGGTCAAGACCAGGGCCAAACGGCGACCATCGGGCGACCAGGTAGGGGCAGAGTTGGAACCTTTGAAGTTAGCAGCAACATAGCGCTTGCCAGCTGCCAGGTCGTGCACATACACCACCGGCTTTTTGGTCTGGAACGATACATAGGCAATGCGATTGCCATCCGGTGCCCAGGCCGGTGAAATAATTGGCTCTGGAGAAGCAAACGCAGTCTGCGCATTGCCGCCATCAGCGTCAGCAATCTGCAACTCGTAACGACCGATACTCTTGACCACATAAGCAATTCGTGTCGAAAACACCCCACGCTCACCAGTCAGCTTTTCATAAATAAAGTCGGCAATGCGATGGCCGGTAGAGCGCAGTTGGGATGGCGTATGCACCAAGGCGTCATTACCCAGCGACACCTGCTTTTGCACGTCGAACAAACGAAACCGGGTTTCATAGCGGCCATCGGCACCGCTGATCACCTGCCCGACAGCGAGCGCATCAGCGCCTCGGCTCTTCCAGTCACCCCAGGCGGGGCTTACATTTTCCGGCGGTGCATTGGTGCCCGCATCGACAATGCGGAACAGGCCGCTACGATCTAGATCGTTACGAATCACCGAGGTCAAGGCCTGAGAAATAATGCGCTCTCCAGGGAAATCGGCCACGGCAATCGGCGTGCGATTGGCGCCAGCGCCAATAATCTCCACTGAGAGTTGGGCATACGCAGCGGTCGCGCTGAACGCGGCAACTGCCGCAAAAAGACGTAAATAAGGGCGCATATGAGTAGTCATTACAGGATTATACCGGCTCAATTTATTCGATCGGTCTGAAGGTTAGTTTCAGGATGCGTTGAAAGTCTTCCGGACGGTCAGGTTTAGGCAAAGGACTAGAGCGGCGGATAGCCCGCTCGATATTGTCGTCCAAGGCTCGATTACCCGAGGATTTAACCAATCTCAGGTCGAGAAGTTCCCCTGAAGGGAGTTGCGTAACTTCAAAAACAGCTTCCGGATTACCCACGACCCCTAAGGTAGGGACCAGATTGCCGCGCACCTTGCCACGAATACTGGACAGATAATCCTGTAAGCCTTTCTTACTGGCTGTAGTCGCAGCGGCCGCTGTTTTGCCAGAATCCTCCTTCGCCAGCATCTCACTCAAGCGCTTGCGCTCCTGCTCTTGCTTGGTTTGCTGCTCCTCATGCTTGAGCATGGCCATCGGATCAAACATAGGCTTGGCCGGCTCTGGTTTTTCCTTGGGCTTTTCTTTTTCCTTGATGGCGATATCCGGTTTGGGTGGGCTCACTATTGGCTTGGGTGGCGGAGCCACCTTAGGCGCTGGCGGAACGGGCTTGGGTTGTGGCGGGGGCGTAACCTCGGGTGCAGGATCGGGCGTGGGTTCAGCCTTAGGTGCAACATTGGGTACTGAGCGTACCAGCGAGACTTCCACCGCTTCAGGCACGCTGCTTTGCCAGCGCACGCCGTAGATCAGAAACAGCGCCAGCAGAATATGCATGACCACCGCCAGCACCAGAGCGATGCGCTTGCCCGGCGTCTGTTTGCGATCGAAAAGGTGAAACGCTTCGTTCATTACTTGCTCGGCTGCACCAGCAAGCCAATCTTGCTGACATTCTGGCGCTGCAGTTCGTCCATGATGCCAAGTACAGACTCGTAACGCACAGTCTTGTCACCAGCAATGAGAACCGCCTGATCCGGGTTTTTGGTCTGTGCTGCACGGACTTTTTGCGCCAGCTCACTCTTGCTCAAGCCTTGTTCGGCCGCAGTTGTCGAACGATCACGCAAGGTCAGCGAACCATCCGCTTTGACGGTAATTTCCAAGGGCGCAATCGGCGGTTGCGAAGACTTGCCCACGCTAGGCAGTTCAACATTCCCCGGCTGCACCATGGGTGCGGTGACCATGAAAATCACCAGCAGAACCAGCATCACGTCGATATACGGCACCACGTTGATATCGTTCATCAAACGGCGATTGTGGCGTGGCATTACTTGATCTGCCTTTGCAGGATGTTCGAGAACTCTTCCATGAAGCTCTCGAAGCGCACCGACAGGCGATCCACGTCATGTGCAAAACGGTTGTATGCAACGACCGCAGGGATGGCCGCGAACAGGCCAATGGCGGTTGCTACAAGCGCCTCGGCAATCCCTGGAGCCACAGCCGACAAGGTTGCGGTCGCCATTGAGGACAAGCCGCGGAAGGCATGCATGATGCCCCACACGGTGCCGAACAAACCTACATAAGGACTGACTGAACCGACGGAAGCCAGAAAGGCCAAGTGGGCCTCCAGGTCATCCACCTCACGTTGGTAGGTGGCACGCATCGCTCTACGCGCGCCATCTACCGTGGTGGCGCCATCCAGTGAGCGTTGATTGCGCAACTTGGTGAACTCGCGATAGCCAGCTTCGAAAATCCGCTCCATGGCGCCGGAATTATGACGGTCGTTTACCGCGCTTTGGTACAGGCTGTTCAGGTCGCCGCCGCTCCAGAACTCGCGCTCAAACTCATTGGTGCTCTTGCGACAATCGCGAATCGCAAAACTCTTGCGGAAGATCCAGTACCAAGACATGAAGGACACGCTCATCAACAGCAGCATGACCAGTTTGACAACCAAGCTGGCATGCATCACCAACTCGAGAATGGATAGATCCTGTGTAACGTTCATGAAGCCACTTTCTCCAGTGCTTTGAATTTTTCGTGAATCAATTTCGGAATCGCCGCTGCCCGAGCTGCAACGGGATCAAAACAAACAACGCGCACACGTGACGAAAAGAGGACATCCTCGCCACGCAAAACATCCTGCTTGAAGATCAATTGGGCTCGGCTCAGCTCTTCGATGCTCGAACGCACCAGAAGTTCATCATCCAGGCGTGCGGGCTTCAGGTATTCAGCCTCCAGCGAGCGAACTGCAAAAGCAACACCATGGGTTTCGAGCAAACTGCTTTGATCGACGCCCAAGCTACGCAACCAATCAGTGCGGGCGCGCTCGATAAAGCGCAGATAGTTGGCGTAGTACACAACACCGGCAGCATCCGTGTCTTCGTAATACACACGAACGGGCAGGATGAACTCAGTCATTCCTTCCACAACTCGCCGTTAGGGCCGATGCTAGGTACGGCCAGGCCAAAGTGGCGCCAGATTGCGGGTGTGGCAATACGGCCACGTGGCGTACGTTGCAGATAGCCCTGCTGAATCAGATAGGGCTCAAGCACGTCTTCAATGGTGTCGCGCGCTTCACCAATGGCAGCGGCCAGATTGTCTACACCGACAGGGCCACCGTTGAATTTTTCCAGCACTGCAGAAAGCAGCTTGCGGTCCATCACATCCAGACCGAGATGATCCACATCCAGCATCGCCAGTGCAGCATCTGCTACATCCTGCGTCACCTGACCATTGGCCTTAACCTCGGCGAAGTCACGCACGCGGCGCAGCAAGCGGTTGGCAATGCGCGGCGTACCACGCGAACGACGCGCAATTTCAGCCGCGCCTTCGGTAGCGACAGTGCAGTTCAAGAGCTGAGCCGAGCGACTGACAATCGAAGCCAATTCAGCAGGCGTATAAAACTCCAGACGCGCAACGATGCCGAAACGGTCACGCAAAGGATTAGTCAGCATGCCTGCACGCGTGGTCGCACCAACCAGCGTGAACGGCGGCAAATCGAGTTTGACCGAGCGCGCCGAGGGGCCTTCGCCGATCATGATGTCGATCTGAAAATCCTCTAGCGCGGGGTAGAGGATTTCCTCGACCACAGGCGAGAGACGATGAATTTCGTCGATGAACAGCACATCATGCGGTTCAAGATTGGTCAGGATCGCGGCCAGATCACCGGCGCGCTCCAATACGGGACCCGAGGTCGAGCGCAAATTGACGCCCATTTCATGCGCAATGATGTGCGCCAGAGTGGTCTTGCCCAAGCCCGGTGGGCCAAACAACAGCACATGATCGAGCGATTCTTTGCGATTGCGCGCAGCCTCGATAAAAATCTCGAGCTGGCCACGCACTTTTTCCTGCCCCACATACTCGGCCAAACGTTTAGGCCGCAAGGCGCGCTCTAGCGCTTCCTCCTGCGTGGACTCCGCCGCCGGAGTAATCAAGCGCTCAGCAAATTGGTCTTTCTGTATAGCCATGGTGGAGGAGTTTATCAGCCCTTGCCCAGCAACTTGAGCGCCTGACGGATACCGTCACTTACTGTTACATCTTCAGGCAGGGTTTTCATGGCGCTGGCCGCTTCACGTTCGTTGTAACCCAGCGCCATCAAGGCATTCAGGATGTCGCTGCTGGCGTCCGGCACATACACGGTACCACTGGCCAAGGCCATGCCCGCGGCGGTTGGCAGTTTGTCTTTCAGCTCCAGCAACAAACGCTCGGCGGTTTTCTTGCCTATGCCCGGCACCTTGGTCAAACGCCCCACTTCCTGCCGCGCCACGGCGCTGACCAGGTCAGCGACCGACATGCCTGACAAGACAGCCAGAGCGGTACGCGCGCCGACACCAGAGATTTTGAGCAGCTGACGAAAAGTCATGCGCTCGTCACCAGTCAGAAAGCCATACAGAAACTGGCCATCTTCACGCACGATGAACTCGGTCAGCAACACAACCTTTTCGCCCACGTTTGGCAGGTTGTAGAAGGTACTCATCGGCACGCCGATTTCATAACCCACGCCCTGCACATCGACGAGAATTTGCGGAGGGTTCTTTTCGGCCAGAAGGCCACTGATGCGTCCGATCAAAATACTCTCCGATTACTTTATGTTTATTTGATTAACCTGCCGCCACGCACGCGGAAACCCGCCGTAGCAATGCTGCCCAGGCCTTGCCCACCATGCGCATGCGCAATCGCACACGCCAGTGCATCCGCAGCATCGGCAGAGGGCGCACCCGGCAATGACAACAAACGCACCACCATATCCTGCACCTGCTCCTTGGCCGCCTTACCGTGACCAACCACAGCCTGTTTGACTTGCAGTGCGGTGTATTCAGACACCGGCAGATTGGCCAGAACCAGGGCACTGATGGCCGCGCCACGCGCCTGGCCCAGCAACAAGGTGGATTGCGGATTGACGTTCACAAACACTTTTTCAACCGCGGCCTGATTGGGGGCATAGGTGGCGATCACCTCGGCTATACCGTCCAGAATGACCTTGATGCGCTCCGGCAGATTTTCTTCGCTTGGCGACTTGATGACGCCACTGGCCACATAACTGAGCTTGCTACCGACTGCTTCTATCACCCCAAACCCGGTCACGCGCAGGCCGGGGTCAATGCCGAGAATGCGCGTGACGGTCACTGCGATCAGTCTTCGATGAGAGCCGAGGTATACACCTCTTGCACATCATCCAGGTCTTCCAACGCATCCAGCAGCTTCTGCATCTTGGCGGCGTCATCGCCACTCAACGAA
>DATJIB010000108.1:0-2782 GCA_035493575.1 Rhodocyclaceae bacterium
TTCGATTGCATCGCCAGGTCCGCATACGGCAAAGTACGGCGGCAATACCACCTGCATCGAGGTGCGAACCGACGCTGATGAACTGATTGTTTTTGACGGCGGTACCGGGATATTTCCGCTCGCCCAGTCGCTGCTGAAGCGGCTGCCAGTCAGTGCCAATGTGTTCATCACGCATACGCACTGGGACCATATTCAGGGTCTGCCATTTTTCACTCCGCTCTATATCCCAGGCAACAAAGTACGCATTCATGGCGCTTACGATTTTGTTTCTGGCAGCGGCATTGAACAGGTCATGACAGTGCAATTGCAGTACAGCTACTTTCCCGTGCGCGAAGCCGAACTGCGTGCGGCGATTGAATATCAGACCTTGACCATAGGCGAAGTGGTCACCATTGGCGATGCCACAGTTACCAACACCTTGCTGAATCACCCTGTGACCAACTATGGTTATCGCGTCGACTGCAATGGTAAATCCATGTTCTTCAGTGGCGACCATGAGCCGTGGGGCAACATCTATACGGAAGAAGATGCTGACTACGATGAATACCAGGCCATGATCGATGCCAAGCAGGAGGAGATGGATGCCTTCCTGCATGGCGTGGATGTGCTGGTGATGGATTGTTCATACACCACCAGCGAGTATCCGGCCAAGGTGGGCTGGGGGCACGGTACTTTTGATGGCAGCCTGGCTTTGGCCTATAGGGTCGGTGCCAAGAAATTGGTGTGCACGCATCACGAGCCAACCCGTAGCGACGATGAGCTGGAAAAAGTCTTTGCTGATTTGTTGACCCGGGTCCCCGCGAATGGGCCAGAGGTGGTGCTGGCACGCGAAGGCATGGAAATCGAGTGGTGAGGTTTTAAGTGCAACACCAACAAAAAGGGCGGAGATTATCTCCGCCCTTTTTGTTTTCCGATACGCCGAGCGTCAGAGCTTATCCGACCACAGTACACCGCTGGTAGCCCAGTCTTCCCGCTTAACGTCCTGAATGATGACATCCACGGAATCAGGCGTGGAGCCCAGGGTGCGGCAAGTGGCTTCGGTAATGGCTTTAACGAACTCACGTTTTTGTTCGATGGTACGGCCTTCAAACATCTGTACATTGATAGTCGGCATAGTGTTTTCCTTGAACGTAAAAAGAATCAGGTGCGGTAGCTGGAGTCTATCTGGTCGAGCAGGCGCAGCAGCGCCGGCCATTCGCGCTCACCTTCTGGCACATCGTCGCTGACCAGCTGTTGGGCGGTATGGGCGAGCACTGCATGCGGGGGGTGAATCAATTCGACGCCGCCGGCTTGGGCTTTGAGTTGGATGGCGCAGGACTTGTCGAGCATGTCCATCAACACATAGGCTTCTGCCACCGTGCGGCCGCAAACCAGCGTGCCGTGATTGCGCAAGAAGAGAGCAGGGTGGTTGGCCAGGCTTTTCAACATGCGCTCGCCTTCAGGCTCGGTCAGCGAAAGGCCTTCGTAGTCGTGATAGCCAATCTGCTGATAGAAACGCATGGCGTGCTGCGAAATGGGCAACAAGCCATTCTTCTGTGCCGATACAGCGATGCCATTGACGTTATGCAAATGCATCACACAGTGCGCATCGTGACGCGAGGCGTGCACCGTGGCATGGATACGGAAGCCAATGGCATTGACCTCGACATTGTCGTTGCCATAAATCTGGCCATGGATATTGATCTTTACCAGATTCGAGGCAGTAATTTCGTCAAAGCGCAGGCCGAATGGGTTGATCAGGAAGGCGCCGTCTTCGCCCGGAACACGGGCGGTGATATGGGTGTAAATCAGGTCATCCCAGCCCATGCGTGCGGAGAGTCGATAGGCGGCAGCCAGGTCAACACGCAAAGCCTGTTCGGCAGCGCCGGTAGGAGTGGCAGGGAGGCGATTGGTGGGGGCGAGGGCTAGGCTCATGGTGCTGGGTCTGTAGCAGGGTTCAATGCGGGCGTTACTGTATCATTTGCCTCTTCATTCGTGAGTCTTTGCATCCTTTTCATGCCCGTTCCAGCAGTCCATGTTGCCCCATTAGACCGAGAGTTTCTGGTGGTTTGCCTTTGCGCCGCCTGGTGTGGAACCTGTCGCGACTATATGGCGGGGTTTGATGAGCTGTCTGCCCAATATCCCCAAGCCGGCTTTCTGTGGGTGGATATTGAGGATGAAAACTCGGGGGTTGAAGATTGGGACGTGGAAAACTTCCCCACCCTGCTGATTCAGCGCAAAGAGTCCGTGCTTTTCTTTGGCCCGATGCTGCCGCACCATAGAGTTTTGCAGCAAACACTGGATAACTATTTGGCCCAGAGCGAAACCGAGGCCAGGCTGTATGCTCACGCAACACCTGAACGGGCGGCCTGGCAGGCGGCTTATGACTATCGCAAACTGGCAAGATCAAAAGGATGATCAGCCACTTTTGGCGTTGGCAGGTGACGTTTTTTGTCACTAGTTGACGCGGAACGGCGCCGGATTTTGGGCCTCGGTTGGCGTTGGTGGCAATAGACCCTTGCTGAGACTGCTCTCTAACACCTGGCACGCAGTGTGCTCTATAAAAAACATCCAAGATCGTCTTGGACTCTTTCAGGAGCGCTAAATGAAAAAACTGCAAAAGGGCTTTACGCTCATCGAACTGATGATCGTAGTCGCCATTATCGGTATTCTGGCCGCTATTGCGATTCCGCAATTCAGCGAATACACCAAAAAGGGTGAGGATAAGGCTGCTCAGTCTGATGCTCGCAACTTGCTGACAGGCGCCGTTTCCGCCTCTACCGACTAATAGGGAGATTTCAAT
>DATJIB010000109.1:0-3186 GCA_035493575.1 Rhodocyclaceae bacterium
GTAGGCCAATGTCTGGGGGTCAGAGGCTCCGGTTTGTGTCGCAATTACCAACAGACGCGCCAAGAGCTGGGCCTTGTTGGCCGCCACCGCCTGGCGCGCCGGATGCAAAGGCTCGGGAAATTCGGCCGCGATATTCACGAAGGGGCAGCCGCGATATTTGGGCTGCGCAGCGCGTTCGGCCAGATCAATAAAAAACTGTATCAATTGCTGACGCGGCTGATCCGGGTGCTTTTTCACACTGGCATTGAAATAAGCCCAGAATTTTTCATCGCGCCGAGCCAGGTAATGCAACAGAAGCGAATCCTTGGACTCGAACTGGCGGTAGAGGCTCATCTTGTTAACGCCAGCCCTCTTGACCACCGCATCGACTCCGACGGCACGAGCGCCTTCCTGGTAGAAAAGCTCATCCACCGCTTCCAGAATCAGGCTTTGAGCCTCCGCCGCCGGCAAGACCTTGCGCGGAGCTTTGTCCAAGCCATTGTCAGATATAGAGTTTTCAATACTCATGGAGCAATTCTCCGAATTTTTTGGGCAGCAACTATTGACATGTTACCGACCGGTACATAACATGGCAAGCATTGTTACCGATTAGTAACACATTACGGCAATAGCCACATCAGGGATACATAAAGGACAGACCATGCAGCCGCTCGCAAATTCCATCCGGGGACGATTTCATTACGCCTGGATCGCCATCGCCGTCACTTTCTTGATCATGTTGGTCACTGCTGGCACCCGCGGCACCCCGAGCGTGATGATCGTGCCACTGGAAAAAGCCTTCGGCTGGAGCCGTACTGAAATCTCGGCTGCACTCTCCATCAACCTGGCGCTGTTCGGATTGATGGGTCCGTTTGCCGCCGCCGCCATGCTGCGTTATGGTTTGCGCCGCACAGTGCTGACCGCGCTTTTGATTCTTGGCAGCAGCATTGCGCTCTCCAGCCTGATGAAGGAGAGTTGGCATATGTGGATGTTGTGGGGCGTTGTGGTCGGCTGCGCCTCCGGTGCCACTACCACCACATTCGGCGCCACGGTAGTGAGTCGCTGGTTCAAGGAAAAACGTGGTCTCGCCATGGGCCTGCTCACCGCCAGTGCGGCAACGGGGCAATTGATATTCCTGCCGGTACTCGCCAGCATCAGCGAGCAATACGGCTGGCGGCCGGTGGTCTTGATTGTTGCCGCCGCTGTTGCAGTCGTCTTGCCCTTGGCCTACTTCTTCCTGCCCGAACGGCCCGCCTCAGTCGGCTTGCCGCTCTACGGCGAGCCGGCAGACACGGCACTGGTCACGGCCGAGCCACATCGCAATCCTATTGCTATCGCTTTCGGCGCACTCGGGCGCGCCATCAAGGTTCGCGACTTCTGGTTATTGTTTTTCAGCTTCTTTATTTGCGGTGCCAGCACCAATGGTTACATCGGTACGCACTTCATCGCCATGTGTGGTGACTATGGTTTGAGTGCAGTGCAAGGGGCAGGTATTCTGGCCGCTATGGGTGCGCTGGATCTGCTCGGGACGACCGCCTCCGGCTGGTTGTCGGATCGCTTCAATAACCGTGTGCTGCTGTTCTGGTATTACGGCTTGCGTGGCCTGGCCTTGATCTTCCTGCCTTTCGCTTTTGGCATCACCTACTTTGGTTTGCCTATCTTCGCGCTGTTCTATGGCCTGGACTGGATCGCTACCGTACCGCCCACGCTGCGCCTGACCAATGACATCTTCGGCAGTCGCGATGCGCCGATTGTGTTCGGCTGGATTTTCACCGGCCATCAACTCGGCGCGGCCAGTGCGGCACTGGTAGGCGGCATGCTGCGCAACAGCCTCGGCACCTATACCGTGGCCACGATGATCTCGGGCAGCCTGTGCCTAGTCGCCGCGGTACTGGTGCTGCGCATCAAACGCAATAGCGCTCAGACGGGCGAATTTGCCGCCGCACCCTAACGCTTAGACCTTTTTCAGGTACTGCGCCTTGAGCATGAAGCTGCCGCCGTCCATGCGGCAGTCCACCTCGTGATCACCACCGACGAGGCGAATGCTTTTGACCTTGGTGCCCATCTTCAAGGTAATGGAAGAGCCTTTCACCTTCAGGTCCTTGATCAGCACGACTGAATCGCCATCTGCCAGGGCGGTGCCATTGGCATCGCGCACCACTTCCGCCGCATCTTCATCGCTGGCCATGGCCGCGATAGGCCACTCAAAACCGCAATCGGCGCAGACGTAGTTGCTCGCATCCGGGTAAGTGTTGGTCAGCGTGCATTGAGGACAGGCGAGTGCAGAGGACATGGCGATATAGCGAACTTGATAGGGGGAGCGCAGTATAAGCGTCCGCGCCCATAGCTCTTGCTCAGATTAGACAAGTCTTGTTCTGGATCAAACCCAGTACGCACCAGAGCTGAGCACTCAATCAGCATTGTAAAAAGTCCAAACGGACTATTGCTGCTTTGACGCGCATGGCCGACGATGATGCTGGGGCAAGTAATGCCTTGTAAAACAGACATATGCGAGGCAAGTATGCAGTACGCCATGCGCGGCTTTACCTTGATCGAACTGATTGTTGTCATCGTCATTCTGGGAATACTGGCGGCATCTGCTTTGCCCAAATTCATGAGCGCCGATGACGAAGCCAAAATCGCCGCCACCAATGGCGTCGCGGCTGCGCTGACCACTGGTTCAAACGTCAATTACGGCTCTCGCAAAATTAGCGCCGCCAAAGGCATACCGATTACGTTGTGCTCGCAAGCCGCCAATCTGCTTATCGGTGGCCTGCCCTCCGGCTACAGCCTCGGCACCTTACCGATTCCAACTCCGCAAGACGACACCACCACCTGCACGCTCTATGGCCCCCCCACCAGCAATGGCCAACCTACCCAAGGCAGCGCCTACATCATCGGCATTCCATGATTCATTGATCAAAGGAGATCAAAATGTTCGCACGCTATCTACTCAAGATTTGCACAACCCTGCTCATCAGCACGACCACGGCGAATGTTGCAGCGAGTACGCCCATCACTTTTGAATCCACTCCCAATTTTCTGACCAGCCCGGGTGGCCCGGCATACAGCCAGGAAAATTTCGACTTTCAGGGCAGCTCGTACTTTGGTGTCCAGAGCGGATTGTTCATTACCAATAACCCAGGCAAGTATCTTGTGTACTTTGCTGGCGGCAACAACACACTCACCATCAAGCGTAGCAACAAC
>DATJIB010000110.1:0-2894 GCA_035493575.1 Rhodocyclaceae bacterium
ATCGTCCTGGCGCAGGCCATCTCCCAATTACGCCAGGCGCTTGGCCTGCTGCCCGAATAAAGGATTATTCATGTTCAAGCATTTACGCATTTACGTCTTGAGTCTCTTGCTGCTGGGCAATGCCTGGGCGCACGGTGACGAGGATCACAGCGAACACAGCCATGCCGCGCCTGGCACCGTGTTGCAAACCAGCAGTGTGGTGCCGACGCTCACTGCGCAAAGTGATCAGTTCGAACTGGTCGCACGGCTTTATCCGGATGAGCTGGGTCTCTATATCGATGATTGGGCGACCAATACGCCGGTGCTGCATGGCGATGTCGAGGTTGAGTTCAATGGACGCAAAGCCGTGGCGAAATTCCATAGCGACCATGGTGATTACGCACTGGCCGATGCCGACATGCTCAAGGCATTAAGTGCCGAAGGCGAGCACGCCTTGCTGTTCACCATCATCGCCGGCCGGAAATCCGATCTGCTCACCGGCATCCTGGTGGTCAAGCATGACGAACATGCAGCCTCATCGGTGGCGAAGTCCTGGCTCAGCGGCTTGTTGTGGCTGGCAGGCGCAGTGGTGTTGGTGTTGTTCGGGCTAGTGATCCGAAAAGCATTGCGTTCGCGCAAGGAGAAGGGACTATGAAAAACTTAGTGACGCTATTGCTCGGCGCTGTCGCCATGGTTACTGCATTGCAGGTTCATGCACACGGTGACGATGAGCACGATGCTCCTGCTGCACCTGTGAATGCCAATGCGCCGCAACGTCTGCCCAATGGCAATGTGTTCTTACCCAAGGCGGCACAGCGGCAGATGGATTTACGCACGGTGCCGACGGTCGCGACGGATTCGCCCCGCGCGCTGGAGCTGAATGCACATGTGGTGATGGACCCGAATACCGGTGGCAAGGTACAAGCCATTATTCCCGGACGTGTTACCGCTGGCCCGAATGGATTGCCAGTGCCGGGCCAAGCTGTGAAGCGTGGCGAGGTCTTGGCGTATGTGATTCCAGCTGTGGGTGGCGGCAGTCGCTCTCTGGCGGTGAGCCGCTTGCAACGCATGCGTGAACTGGCCGACACAGTGCCGCGCAAGAGCATTGAAGAAGCTGAAGCTGCGGTCGCCAATGAGCAAATGGTATCGCCGGTCTCGGGTGTGATCGCCGCGGCTTATGTTGTCTCGGGCCAGGTGGTCGATGCGCGTGAGACCTTGTTCGATGTGGTCGATCCAGCACATGTAATGGTCGAGGCCCTGGCTTACGACATTGATGTTGCCAGCAATATCGCCTCGGCTTATGTGGCCATGGGCAATGAAAAGCTGCCGTTGAAATTTCTGGGTAGCGCCCGTTCTTTGCGTGAGCAGGCCTTGCCGGTTAACTTCCGCGCCGAGGGCGATTTGGCCAAACGCCTGGCGGTGGGGCAGGCGCTCAAGGTAGTCGTGCAAACACGGCAACGCATACGCGGCGTGCCGGTGCCGGCGGCAGCACTGATGAAGACGGCCAGCAATCAAACGGTGGTGTGGGTCAAGGCCGGTGCGGAAATGTTTACGCCACGCATTGTGACGGTAGAGCCACTTGATGGTGCCAACGTCACGATTACCTCTGGCCTGACGGGTGGCGAGCGCATCGTGGTGCAGGCAGCTGCGCTTCTTAACCAGGTCCGCTGATCATGTTCAAGTGGCTTTTACAAACCAGCCTTGCCAGTCGCCTGCTGGTCATGATCACCAGCGTGGCGCTGATGGGCTATGGCGTGTGGTCCTTGTCGACAACATCGGTGGATGTATTCCCTGATTTGAACAAGCCCACGGTCACCGTGATCACCGAGGCCGGCGGCATGGCCTCGGAAGAGGTGGAGCAGCTGATCACCTTTCCGCTCGAAAGCAGCATGAACGGCTTGCCCGGCGTTGATAATGTGCGCTCGGTATCGTCCGCTGGCCTGTCGTTTGTCTATGTGACGTTTGACTGGAGCAGCGACGTATTCCAGGCGCGGCAAATGGTGACAGAGCGCCTGGCCAGTCTGGAGACGGTACTGCCTAGCGATGTGGTGCCCAAGATGGGGCCGGTGTCATCGATCATGGGCGAGATCATGCTGATCGCGATTCCCTATGAGCCGAAAGCGACTGAGGCGGCGGCACAGAAATCAGCCGTTACAGAGGAAAACAAAACCGTCGATGCGGCCATGGCCGTGCGTGAGTATGCCGACTGGATTTTGCGCCCGCGCTTGATGTCGATTCCCGGCATTGCCCAGGTGATTCCGATTGGTGGTGAAGTGCGTCAGTTCCAGGTCCAGCCGAATACGGCACGCATGGCCGAGCTGGGCATCAGTTATGCCCAATTGAGTAGCGCCTTGCAAGGCTTTGCCGCCAATACCTCGGGCGGGTTTCTGGAACTGAACGGGCGCGAATATCTGATTCGCAATCTGGGTCGCACTTCGCGCCTGGATGATCTGCGCAATCTGGCGCTGACAGCCAAAAACGGCCAGGCCATCTTGCTGCAGCAGATTGCCAGCGTGAGTTTCGCGCCGTCGATCAAGCGTGGCGATGCCGGTTTTGAAGGTAAGCCTGCGGTCATTCTGGCGATCAAGAAGCAGCCGAGTGCCGACACCATCGCCCTGACCGAGAAAGTCGAGCGTGCGCTAAGTGATCTCAAGCAATCCCTGCCTACGGGCATGGAGGCGCCACGCGTTACGTTCAGACAGGCGAGCTTCATCAGCTCATCTATCGACACGCTCAAAACCAAGTTATTGGCCGCATCGATATTTATCGGTGTGATCCTGTTCCTGTTTGTCGGCACATTGCGTACGACGGTGATTGCGCTGGTGGCGATTCCGGTTTCCATCTTGGTGGCGGCGTTGGTGTTTCGCTATTTCAATATGTCGATCAATACCATGACCCTGGGTGGCCTGGCGATT
>DATJIB010000111.1:0-4271 GCA_035493575.1 Rhodocyclaceae bacterium
CGACTATCTGAGCAAGCCGATTGCGCAGCACATGCGCGATGCCATTCTCAAGGAAATGGGGCTCACAGAGGAGGATGTGAAGGCCATGCCACCGGAAAAGCGCGCGGCAGTGGAGGCCTCGATTGCGGAAAAAATCAAGGAGCGCATGCTCGAAGCGCAGGCCAAAAACACAGCCAATACGGTGCAGAACTTTGGCCAGGTCTCACTCACCGCGCTGGCCTTTGCAGGGCAGCAGCAAAAAACGCGCAACCCGTATGAATAAGGAAGTGGCTTGCCGGGGACTTCTTTGAGTATGCACGCAGCCAACACAAAGGCCACACCCGAGGGTGTGGCCTTTGTCATGCAAATGCTCGCAGGGAGTTTCTCAGTACTGCTCAATCAAAGGTTTTTCAAAAGCCCGCCTTTGTGAAGCCGTGCGAAAAAACGTAATTGGCGATCCGACCTGTCTTTAGCGAAACCGCTTTCTTTCTGAATCAGGCCTTGGCGCTCCAGCCGCATACCCAGTGCAACCTCTGAGGACTGTGCCCTGAGGTTGCCCCATTGAATCTTGAGGCGCCCTTGGAGCTGCTTCAAGCTGCCCGCTACGATATCTCGATTCATCATCCACCCTCCCACTCAGGATTCAAGGACGCCCGCACGTGTTACTTGCGAGCTCTGCCGAAGGCCAGAAATAATCGACTGGAGGCGAGTAATGCACCAGGCACGCGCTATAAGACATGTCCAGCACCACCGGGGCCAGAAGCAGCAAGCCAATTGCCAATATGAATAGTGGGATCAGATAGAGCCTCATCACAGCCTCCGGTATACGCAGCCAGTGTGGCTAAAGTACGCGCAATGAAAAGCCGTACCTGTCAGCCGTAACTGTTTCAAGCGTAGGAAAATTCCTAGCCCACTGTGGGTGAAACTCAAAAAACTCGCCAGCGATTTTCCGCATTTAAGGCAATTGAGGCTGGATCGCCGCGCTGCTGTCGCGCAGGCTTTGCATTGCCTTCTGTTTGCCATCCAGCTACGCTTAAAGTACTTCGAACAAAAAGGAGCTCGCCATGAGCGAAGCAGTCGTTGCCCAAGTAGGTTCCTACGCAGTAGCAGTGGAGAGTGGCAAAACCTATTACTGGTGCCGCTGTGGCCGTAGCCAGAAACAGCCATTTTGTGACGGCGCACATGCAGGCACAGGCTTCAATCCAATTGCCTATGTGGCCGAAGACAACGAGACCATCTATTTCTGTGGCTGCAAACACAGCCAAGCCATGCCCTTCTGTGATGGCTCCCACTCGCGACTGGTTGAGGTTACCGAAGGGCCTGGTACACATCGGCTGGTGGCGATAACAGACTCACCGCTACCGGGCCAAGACTAAGTAGCACCTGCCAATCTCTTAAACCGGTCTGACGCCAAAGGTTTTTCTCCCTTGGCGTCAGGCTAGCTAAACTCAGTAGCGGCGAACCACGCCATTATCGACAACCACGCGATCTTCCAAACGCAAGCCAGGGTTTGAATTCAGGATCAAGGTTTGGTAAGTGCCACCGTCCATCAGAATGGTCACTTTATATGCATCAACCGCCTGCTGACGACGGTTTTCGAGTTGATGACCAGCGTAAGCCCCGCCCGCCACGCCGGCTACGGTCGCAACGGTGTTACCCGTGCCGCCACCAATCTGGTGACCCACTACACCACCGATGATGGCACCGGCAACCGTGCCGAGCCCCACATTGCTTGTCGTGCCATCCTGACGAATCACTTCAATTCCCTTGACCACGCCATAGCCGGAATAGACGGTGGCCGTTTGCGTCGAAGGCGGGGCGGCATAAGCACGGTTGGCGTTGCCTGGATCGTAGTAGTCGCCGGTGGTGCTACATGCGCCAAGTGCCAGTACAGATGCCAGGCCCAATGCACCACCTAATATGTTGAGCTTATTCATGTGATTCTCCTCGTTGTTTTTCGGGGTTTTACAAGTGACACTTTGTTTTTGGCTTACTTCTTGATGCTCATTTCATTCTTGACATTCAGTACACCAGGAACGCTACGGGCGACTTGAATGGCTCTATCGATCTGGCCTTGACCGTCAACAAAACCACTCAGCTGCACCTCGCCTTTCAAGGTGACAACGCCAATATCGAAGCTCTTGATATTTTCATCGGACAGAAAAGCCGACTTGATTTGTGCGGTAATGATTCCGTCGTCAATCCGGTTACCCAGCGAAGGCGTACTACTCTTGATACTGACTTTGTTGTCTACGCTCTTCACGCCTTCCACTTGCTTGACCAGTGCGGTAGCGCGATCAATCTGTGACTGGTTATCAACAAAGCCGCTCAGCTGTACTTCGCCTTTGTGGGTATCCACCTTGAAGTCAAAGCCCTTGAACTCCATGTCATTGAGCAAGGCTGATTTGGCCTTGGTCGTGATCACGCTGTCATCAACTTCAGCGCCTATGGAAGTTTGCCCTGGCACGCGCGGGTCGCCTGGTCTGTCGCAAGCGCTCACAGTGATCAGCAGCAAAGATGCAAAAACGGTATTCAGCAGCAAGCTCAGTGGCTTATTCATTTTATTTTTCTCCGGGAAAGAGTCGCAATGACTCTAATTGCAGGATCCTCTGATTGAGGCGGCACTTCTGTACGCCAACGCACCTTTGCGCTGTCGGCCATTGCCTACAGCTATCCGGCCTGATTTACGCTCGGCTGGCTTGAATTCCTTGATAACGCCTACATTTATAGAAAATGTCTGGATGCGGCTTCCCGCGTCGGCGTTTTCATAGGGACGCAGGCTATGCGCTCACGTCGGTTTGTTTTTATTGTTCTTGGCTTGTTGGGGCTGCTGCATTTTTATATTGGCGCCCGCCTGCTGCCCGATTTGCCATTGAGCGCGTTTGGTTTTTCGCTCGGGGTAGCGGGTCTGATTACCTCTACCTTGCTCATCCCCTTCGGCATGATGTCGCGCGCTTTCAGCAGCCGCACTTTGACCGAACAACTGACATGGGCCGGCATGCTGCTGATGGGCCTGTTTTCATCGCTGCTGGTGTTCACCTTTCTGCGTGATCTGGTCTTGCTTGGCGCCACCTGGTTTGTTTCGCCAGAACACTTTGCTGCTCTGACACGCGACAGCGCCGAAGCCGTCCTGGGCATTGCCCTGTTTGCCAGCGTGCTTGGATTTTTCAATGCGCGCAGTCGTGCGCGCGTGGTGCGAGTGGATGTACCGCTTGAAAATCTTCCCGCTGCCCTGCATGGCTTTACCATCGCACAGATCAGCGACATCCATGTCAGCTCCACCATCAAACGACGTTACATCGACGCCATCGTCGATGCCGTCAATCACCTTGAAGCCGACATGATTGCCGTCACCGGTGACCTGGTCGATGGCAGCGTCGCCAACCTTTCACCCCACACGGAGCCGCTTGGTCGCCTCAGTGCAAGGCACGGTGCGTATTTCGTGACCGGCAATCACGAGTATTACTCGGGTGCGGATGCGTGGACAGCTGAAGTCACGCGTTTGGGCTTGCGTGTTCTGAGCAATGAGCACGTAGTGTTGCAACACAATGGCGCCGAGCTGGTTGTCGCCGGAGTCACCGACTATGGCGCCCATCAGTTCAATCCGGCGCAACGCAGCGACCCACATGCCGCCCGCGCCGGTGCGCCCGATACCACCAGCATCCTGCTGGCGCATCAGCCACGCAGCGCTACAGTTGCAGCAGAGGCGGGCTTTGATCTGCAAATATCCGGCCATACACATGGCGGCCAGTTCTGGCCGTGGAATCACTTTGTACGCTTCCAGCAACCCTTCACTGCCGGCCTGCACAAGCTCAATCAACTGACCATCTACATCAGCCGCGGTACCGGCTACTGGGGCCCGCCCAAGCGTTTTGGGGCCCCATCTGAAATCACCTACTTGCGTTTGGTAGCCGCTGCTTAGGCGGTTCCCATCAAGCCTTGAAGGCCATCGTCACTAGCGCAATCAGCAGCGCTAGTGTTACTGCCGCCAAGCATAGCAAGCGCACTCGGTTAATCTCGACGCGACTGACTAACTGGGCATTCTGATCGGCGAGTGTCTTGATCAGTTCAGAAGAGGTCAGCATCTGCGCGTGCAGTTCGGCGATAGTCGACTCTGCAGCAAGCAGCCGTACCTGCAAATCACCAAGTGTCACCGGCATCGACTCTCCATGCCTTGTCGTGACGGATTTCTTGGCCACTCCATTCCAGAGTTTCTTGGCGCTGTCGGCAACCTTGGGCGCATTGGCGATCACTGCTGCCCATGGAACCATTTTCAAAACATTAAGCCAGCC
>DATJIB010000112.1:0-5853 GCA_035493575.1 Rhodocyclaceae bacterium
GCACCAAGCCGAAAATCTCTTCCACCCATTGACGCTCCAGCGCGGTGGGGGCGATCAGGTCTACCCAGATCGGTTTGGTCGCAGCGAGGTCACCACGATTCTCAATGGGGATCTGGCGCAGGCGGCCATTGTTAAGTTCGAAAGCGTTGAGCATGATGGGGCGTCGCTGGTAGGGTAGGGTGCCGGCGAGTGTTTCGCGCACGGCCTCCGAGAGTTCATTTAATACTTCCTCGCCGCGCTCCGTGCCAATCAGCTCCCACACCAGCAGGCCATCGTCCTGCGGCAGAGCTTCCAGAATGCGAGCAATCCGTGCCGAGGACATTTGCCCAAGGCGATTTTTCAATTCGTTCAGGTGTTGCTTGTGAACCAGGTTTTCAACCAGTTCATGCCGTGGCATGTCTTGTCTATGCACCAGATTCTCGACACGTTTCTGGCGCACGAGCAGAGCCTGTACTTCATGCAGGCTGGCCTGGATGTCGTCGTCAGTCAGGACTTCTGGAGTGGCGCTGTTATCGGTCATAGAACTTGTTCCGGGCGCCATTGTAGGCCATCAAGGCCGGCGTGCGAATAGATTAGCGAGGCCGCGCACCATGATTTGCAAATCGAGGCGCAGCGACCAGTGACGCAGGTATTCAAGATCATGGCTGACACGGGCTTTCATATGGTCGAGCGACTTGTCGCCACCGCGCACGCCACTGATCTGCGCCCAGCCGGTCAGGCCACAGCGCACTTGATGCCGCACTAGATGGCCTCTAACAATGCGGCGGTAAATTTCATTGTGCGTCTTGGCATGTGGACGTGGACCCACCAGGCTGAGACGACCTTGCACGACATTCAGCAGGCGCGGCAGTTTTTCCAGCTGACTGCGCCGCAAGAATCGTCCTAATGCATTGCTCGGCGGAGTTTGATCACCTAGTTCATTTTCCTGTGGGCCGTGACAAGTAGTGCGCAAGGCATACAGATGAATTTCTTTGCTGTCCAGACCATAACGCCGTTGCGTGACAAACATGGGGCCGCGGGATGTTAGCTTGATGACAAGGCCGAGAAAAATAATCACGGGCAGCAGCGCGATAAATAAAACACTGGCCAAGGTGAAATCGATCAGCCGTTTGACCACCCCCGCCATGCTGGCGAAGGGCGACTCCAGCATTGCTACGACAGGCGCATCGCCGACCACATCGGTCCAGCCCCGCAAGAGATCGGCCACCAATGTATCCGGGACAAAATAGACCTGCGCATCGGTATGGCGCAAAGCCTCCAGCAAACTACCAATACGCGACTGGGCAGCGAGGGGCAAGGTGATGTAGACGACGTTGGCCTTGCCCGAGGTAATGTGGCCGGGAAGCTCAAGCAAGGGGCCGAGTAAAGGCAGACCTTGAGAAACGCGGTCGCCGTGGCGGTCATCAAAGAAGCCCAGCACCTGGGTCGAGCCATACGGATTGTTGAGCAGCTGTTCGGCCAGGCGCTCGCCAATATCGCCGGCGCCTGCGATGACGGCGGTGCGCGTACCACCATCCAGATCCGCGAGCACAGGCGCCAGACCGCGCAAAGCAGAGTGCAATGACACCTGCAGGGCCGGAGCCAGCCACAACCAATGCCGTAACACGGTGGACTCAAATATTGGCGGCACTTCGGCCAGCCAGGTCATGGCAATACTGCCGCCGACCAAGGTACAGGCCAGCACGAACCAGCCAGCCAGAATGCTGCGCAGCATGGCGCGGAAGGGCACGCGCAGATAAGCAGGTGAAGGATAGGTCAGAACCAGCAGCAGCCCAGACAAAATCCACCAGTGCGCTTCTTGCGGTAGCTTGGCGTGCAAGATCAAAATCCATAGCGAGCCAATGATGGCAAGCGGATCGATGAGGGCTTCGCTGGAGCTCAGCGGGTGCCGCCACGACAAGGACATGCCGAGCATGCGGCGCAGCACCGCGGTGCGGTAGGCCGGGAGTTCGGACAGGCTATGGTCGGGAATGGCGTTCATCGTGCTGATAATAGCAACAAGGTGAGGACTTGGCTGTAGCCCGAACGCATCTGCAGGCTAGGGCACTTCCGAGTAGGACATGCGCCCGAGGATCAGCTGGGTCCGCCCATTTACATAAGCCGAATACGGGTTTTTCTCAAAGCGCCGCGGTGCTGGCAACATTACGGCCAGTCTGGCTGCCTGTTCCGCATTGAGGCGGCTGGCGGTGGTGCCGTAGTAGCGTTTGGCCGCAGCTTCCGCACCGAATACCCCATCGCCCCATTCGACAACATTCAAGTACACCTCAAGGATGCGGCGCTTGTCCCATACGGTCTCAAGCATGAGGGTGATCACAGCCTCCTGGGCCTTGCGCCAAGGCGTTTTGCTGGCCGACAGAAACAGATTCTTGGCAAGCTGTTGCGAGATGGTCGAGCCACCGGCGACGATGTGGCCCTTCTTTTTATTCTTCTCCATGGCTTTCTGGATACCTTCCCAGTCAAAGCCTTCGTGGTCGATAAACTTATCATCCTCGGCTGCAATGACAGCTCGTTTCAGGTTGACCGAAAGATTGGCGTAGGGCTGCCACTGGTGCTTGAGCTCAGCGCTGGGGTTTTTCTCGCGCATCCCTTCGAGACGCAGCGACATGAAACTGGTCATGCCTGGGTTGAAGAAACGCAACCAGACGACCCAGCCCAGATACCAGAGCTGTACCACCAGAAACAGTACGACCAGTAAAAGCAGGCCGCGCTTGATCCACCCCCATACACGACTCATGCGCTGCGCAAGGCTTGCATGACTGGCAGCGTATCGGGGCGGATGCCGCGCCAGATGGAGAAGGCTTCGGCCGCCTGTTCCACCAACATGCCGAGGCCGTCCGAGACCTGCGCACCATTGGCGCGTGCTTGCTGCATAAAGGGCGTGTCGCGGCCGTACACCATGTCATAGGCCAGTGCCTGGCTGGCAAAAATACCGGGCGGTAACTCCAGCGCGCTATCAGATAGGCCGGCCGAGGTGGCGTTGATCAGCACATCAAAACGCTGGCCGGCCAAATCAGCAAAACCGCCGCCTTCTAGGCGATCCGGCAAGGCATCCGGCAGGGCGTTGAATTCCGTCACTAATGCCGTAGCTTTGCTGGGTGTGCGATTGGCGATAAACAAGCGAGCTGGGCCTTCCAGAAGCAACGGCAGAATGACCCCGCGTGCGGCACCACCGGCTCCCAGAAGTAATACTTGTTTGCCGTTCAAGCTGCGGCGCAAATTGGCGGTGATGTCGCGCACCAGCCCTGCGCCATCCGTGTTGTCGCCGAAGATGCTGCCATTCGCATCACAGCGCAAGGTATTGACGGCACCTGCAGCGGCGGCGCGGGCACTCAAGTGCGTGGCGAGACGAAAAGCCTCTTCCTTGAAAGGGACCGTGATATTGGCGCCGCGACCACCACCGTCGATAAAGCTCTGCAGGGTGCCGGCAAAACCATCGAGCGGCGCCAGCAAGGTACGGTAGTCGATATCTTGCTCGGTCTGCATGGCGAACAGGCCATGAATACGCGGAGATTTGCTGTGCGCAATGGGATTGCCAATGACGACGTAACGGTCGGTCACGGTGCGGGCCCTATCGGGTTTTTAAGTCTTCGGTGGTGAAGGACCACCATCGCGTGATGGCGATCACACCCATATCGTCCAGAACATTCCCTGGTACTTTGGGGAAGGGCGCCGACATTTCAGCAATGCGTCGCGCAGCCGCATTCAGGACTTTACTGTCCGATGGAGTATCTAGCTCGAAGCTGAACAAACTACCGTCAGGATTGATGACCAGCGTGACCAGCAGCTTGCCATAGGCATTGCTGCGCACAGAGGCAGGGAAGTTCAGGGTGCCGACACGCTCAATCTTTTGCAGTACTGCGTCAACGTACATAACTTCCGGGGCCGCAGTTGTCCGCACCGAAATAATCTTGCGTAGCGGGTGCTTGTTGACCTCACTGGTGGAGCGCGCGATTTCACCCCGCAGCTTGATCGTGTTCAGTGAACTCTCGACAAGGTCAGTGCCGGAGAGAAGGGGCGCAGACTTGGGCGAAGGATCAGGCGTGTTTTTTTGGCTGGTGACGTAGCGTTTGCTCTTGAGCCCGGTTAACAATTGTTGCTGCTCACTCTGCAGCTCCACCGCGCGGCGCTTCAAGGAAGCAAAGGCATCGCCGTCATTCTCCGTAGTGGAAGGTGGCAAGGCCGTTGTAGCGCGCACGTCTGCCGCAGTGTTGCCACCCCCATCGGAATTGACCTGCGCCTTGGCCTGAGCATCGGTCGGCTTATTCGCGCTTTTGCTATTGACCATGATGACATCAAGCGCAGGCTTGCTGGCGCGTGCCAACCTTTGCGGCAACTCGAAGTGCAGGCTTAACAGGGCTGCATGAAAGGCCAAAGACGCCACTAGCGCGTAAGTTAACGTGCGTGGAATAGGGGGCGGCGTCATGGTCATGGCAGTGTAGGACATCACCACAATTTTACTCTGTGGCAGTGGGGTTCCCCAAAGCGCTAGCAGAGCCAGCATCCTCGGCCAATTCTGCTTCTGCCGGCGGGGTGGCTGATGCTTCGGCGATTTCCTCGGCCCCAATCAAGGCGGCTTCGTCCTCCTCATCCAGGTCGTCGATAGCGTCGCTTTGCTCGGCCAGGGTGGCAATGTGACGCGCATGAATGTCGGCGTCGAGCAGATCGATGCGTTCAATTTCCAGCTGGACGCGGGCGCCACGATCAAGGGTTGGCAGTGACGGTACGCGCATAACCAGTGGCAACTCTTCCAGTCGTACCAGGCTTTCGCGCAAGACCACGGCACTAGGCTGCAAGACGTTTTCCTGCTTCAGCCAGCGCAGGCACCAGTAACGCTCCATGCCCCGCTGCAACTCGGCATAGGCTGCATAGGTCAGCTCAAAGTCGCGCAAAGCAGAAAGCATTTCAGGCTGCTTTGCCGTATAGCGCGGCGTTTCATTGCGCAGCCAGGCAATCAATTGCCACTGATTGATCAGGTCCACATAGCGGCGCAAAGGCGAGCTGGACCAGGCGTAGCAATCAACACCCAAGCCGTCGTGCGGTGCGGCCACGGTAGTCATGCGCACTTTGCCCGCACTCTGAGCCCGATACAGCGCGGCGATGCCAGCATCGCGCAGCGCAGCGCCCCAGCCGGCATTGGCGGCAATCATCATTTCGGCGACCAGCATATCGAGCGGGCTGCCGCGCGGGCGCTCGTCTATGCTCACATAGCCCTTGCCATCGACACCATCACGCTCCCAGTCGATGCGGTAGTTGTAATCCTTCTGCTGGCGATTGGCCGAAGGCTTGCCGCGGCCGGCTTCGAGCACAGTCGAGAGTTGCCACAAGACATACAACTCGTCGCGATAAGGGAAATCGCTAAGCCCGCTCTTGTCACCACCGGCCAGGGTTTCGTCATTGAATACCGGCTCGATATCGTGATGGCGCAAGTTGGCGGCAATGTGAATGCGCTCCAGCTTCGACTCTTGGCTGAGTACGCGCAAATCAGGCGCGACTTCAAGATACAGCGATACAGCCGGGCAGACTTTGCCAGCGGCCAACGTAAAAGCCTCGACAACGGCATCAGGCAGCATGGTGATCTTGCGGCCCGGCATATAGACAGTGGACAAACGTTCGCGCGCGATGGCACCTAGTGTTGTGTCCGGTGTAATGCCCAGACCGGGGGCGGCAATGTGTATGCCTATGCGCCAGCCACCTTGTGGGTTGGGTGTGACGGATAGCGCATCATCACTTTCTGTGGTCTGTGCATCGTCAATACTGAAGGCCTGTGCATCCGACAAAGGCAACTCGGCACCATCGGGCAGGTTGAAATCGACAGCGGGGAAATCCGTGCCTTTGGGGAAATATTCAAACAGG
>DATJIB010000113.1:0-4532 GCA_035493575.1 Rhodocyclaceae bacterium
TCTTTTGGCGAAGCAAAAGAAAGTAAGTCGGCTGTCCGGACGAACTCCGGACTAAGACCTCTCAGCTCCAAACCAACACAATAAAAACCTAAACCGGGTTATCCAACTCCAAATAACTGTAATCCAACCCATGCACCGAACTAAGGTGCTGCCCCAGCGCCTGAATCCCATAGCGCTCAGTCGCATGATGCCCCGCAGCGATATACGGAACACCAGTTTCCAACGCCAGATGGTAAGTCTGCTCCGAGACCTCGCCGCTGATGAAAACATCCGCCCCAGCCGCAATCGCCTGCTCGAAATAACCTTGCGCCCCACCTGAACACCAGGCGATATGGCTGATGGATTGCGCACCATTGCCCAGCAGTTGCGGCTGACGACCCAGCACCTTGCCAATATGCGCGCTCAGTTCAGCCGCAGTTGTCGGCACCGAAGGTGTACCCAGAAAACCGATACCCTGTTCACCAAAGTTACCCGTCACCGCCCAGCCAAACCGCTCCGCCAGTTGCACGTTATTGCCCAGCGCAGGATGTGCGTCCAAGGGAAGATGGTAGGCAAACAAATTGATGTCATGTTTCAACAACGCAGCCATACGCTGCTTGCGAAAGCCTGTTACCCGCCCATCCTCGTTCTTCCAGAACCAGCCGTGATGCACCAGAATCGCATCAGCCTGCTCGGCAATCGCTGCATCAATCACGGCCTGGCTGGCTGTGGTGGCACACAAGATGCGATTGATCTCGCTCTTCCCTTCCACTTGCAAACCGTTTGGGCAATAATCACGGAAGCGGGTTGCCTCAAGGGTGGCATCCAGATACGTTCGCAGTTCTTCACGCTGCATGCTGCATTTCCTCTGAATTTTTGAAGGTCACATTATGCGCCGTCTATGGCTCATCTTTGCTCAAGCCGTGACAGTCACTGTCGCTGTACTTTTTGCTCTACAGGCACTCAAGCCGGGTTGGTTACCGACCTTGTCTACGCACAAGGATGTTGGCGTTTCGATCAAGCAGGAAATTCCGCAGCCCGAGGATTTGCGTCATGTTGCAACTTACAGCAGAGCTGCCGAACGCGCCCTGCCTTCTGTTGTGCATGTATTCACCAGCCAGGAAGTCCGTACGCCGCGCAACCCGTTGATGAATGACCCGTTCTTCCGTCACTTTTTCGGTGACCGTGCCGGCGAGCAAAAGCAGCAACGCGCTGGCTTAGGTAGTGGTGTCGTGGTCAGCGCCGAGGGCTATATCCTGACCAACAATCACGTGGTCGATGGTGCCGATCAGATTGAAGTGGCGATCAATGATGGTCATAAATTCAAGGCTGAAGTGGTCGGCACCGATCCCGAGTCTGATTTGGCCGTACTACGTATTTCCGCCGGCGCCAAGCTCACCCCGATTACCTTCGCCCAGCCACATACTCTGAAGGTTGGCGATGTGGTGTTGGCGATAGGCAATCCTTTTGGTGTTGGCCAGACCGTGACCTCTGGCATTGTCAGCGCGTTGGATCGCACGCACTTAGGCATCAACACTTTCGAAGACTTCATCCAGACCGATGCCGCCATCAACCCCGGTAACTCAGGCGGTGCCTTGGTTGATAGCAATGGCGTGCTGGTCGGCATCAACACCGCCATTTACTCTCAAAGCGGCGGCTCTATGGGCATCGGCTTTGCCATCCCGGTGTCACTAGCCCAAAGCGTGCTGGAGCAGATCATCAAGACCGGCTCGGTGACGCGTGGCTGGATCGGGGTTGAAGTACAGGAGATCACGCCAGAACTGGCTGAATCCTTCAAGCTGCCAGATAGCCAGGGCGCCCTGATTGCGGGTGTAGTACGCGGCGGACCGGCAGACAAGGCAGGGATCAAGCCGGGTGACGTATTGCTGGCGGTGGCAGACAAGGCCATCAAGGACTCGCAGGCAATGCTGGAGCTGATAGCCACACAGGTTCCTGGGCAAAGCGTCAAGTTCAAAATTCGCCGCGCGGGCCGCGAAAGTGAATTGACTGTTACCGTCGGCAAGCGCCCCAAACCGCAGGCTCAGCAGTAAAACTATTCTTCTGTTGCCTCGGGCGCATTCAGTCCCGGGCCGTGATTGGGCCGGCCAATAATGCCGGCCATAAAGATGCCCAGCTCATACAGCAGCAGCAAGGGGATCGCCATCATGAATTGCGAGACGATGTCTGGTGGCGTGAACACTGCCGCGACCACGAAAGCGCCGACGATGACGTAACGCCGCGCTTCCTTGAGCTGTTCAATTTTGACGATGCCGACACGCACCAGCACGATCACGATCACCGGCACTTCAAAAGTCAGGCCAAACGCCAGGAAAGATGTCAGCACAAAGGACAGGTACTTGTCGATATCCGTCATTACCGATACACCTTCGGGTGCCGCTTTATTGACGAAGCCGAATACCGCTGGAAACACCGCAAAATATGCGAAGGCCATGCCGGCGAAAAACAGGATAACGCTGGCCGAAATCAGCGGCAGCACCAGCTTGCGTTCATGCACGTACAAACCCGGTGCGACGAATGCCCAGGCTTGGTACAGCACATAGGGCAAGGCCAGCAGGAACGCCAGCATCAAGGTGACCTTCATCGGCACTAGAAAAGCACCGGCCACATCGGTGGCAATCATGTGACTACCGGCCGGCAAGGCTGCCAGCATGGGTGCTGCGAGTACGGTGTAAATATCCCGTGACCAGTTCACCAGACACAGAAAAATGATGATGACTGCGACAATGGCGCGGATCAGGCGCGCGCGCAGTTCGATCAGATGCGAGACAAAGGTTTCCTGAATATCACTCATCTTTAATGTGGGCCCAGCCACTTCTTGGGTTCAGGAGACGTAGCGTGCTCTGGAAGATCAAGCGGATGATCGGAATGCTCCGTCAAGCTGGCGCGCGCAAATTCTTCTGGCGTGCGTATCTCATCGCGAATCGTATTTTCGACCGACTGGATTTGCTCGGTGACGTCCGAGTGCAGCTTCTTGAGATCATCCACCTGCATCTCGCGACGGATTTCATACTTCACTTCATTGACGTAACGTTGCAAGCGCCCAATCAAGGCGCCAATGGTGCGCGCCACTGTCGGCATGCGCTCAGGGCCGATGACAATCAGTGCCACCAGACCAATCACAACGAGTTCGGAAAAGCCTACGTCAAACATTCAGATTTCATTTTCCTGAAGCAGAAAGCAAAAGCGGGGCATGCGCCCCACTTCGTTCGAAACAACAAGCCTTAAACCTTGTCGCGCTTGGCTTCGCCTTCAATGGTCTGGCCCACTTGCGAAGAAGGCTCAACCGGCTTGGCATCAGCACTGCCCTCTTTCATGCCTTCCTTGAAGCCCTTAACGGCACCACCGAGATCGGAGCCGATATTGCGCAGCTTCTTGGTGCCGAAAACCAGCATGACGATGACCAGTACGATCAGCCAGTGCCAAATACTGAAACTACCCATGAAAATCTCCTTTAGTGCCTGACGAGCAGCGGGCCAACCGGTTGTGGGCCGCCCAGAATGTGTGCGTGTAAATGATACACCTCCTGTCCACCGACTCTGCCGGTATTCACGATGGTGCGGAAACCGTCTTTAAGCCCCAGCTCTGCGGCAATTTCGCCCACTTTAACGAAAAGGTTGCCGAGCATGGCGGCATGCGTGGCATTGCAGTCGGCCAAGGTCTCAACGTGGAGCTTTGGGATCACCAACACGTGCACCGGGGCTGCTGGATTGATATCGTGAAAAGCCAGCAAGTCTTTGTCCTCGTAGACTTTCTTGGCCGGAATCTTGCCTTCAACGATCTTGCAGAAAATACAGTCGGACATTGCTGTTCTCTCCGTTATTTGGGGCGCGATTCTTTCTCGGTGATGCCAGACACGCCTTCGCGGCGCTCAAACTCAGCCGCTACATCAGCCACGCCAACGCCATACTGGCTGAGCAAGATCATGCTGTGGAACCACAGATCAGCCACTTCCTTGACCAAATGATGCGCGTCGCCATCCTTGGCGGCCATGATGGTCTCGGCAGCTTCCTCTGCGACCTTCTTACAGATCGAATCGGTGCCCTTGGCATACAGGCCGGCTACGTAGGACGAGCTGGGCTCAGCGGTTTTACGCGATTCAAGCGTGGCCTGGAGGCGTTCAAGAATGTCAGTAGCACTCATTTGTAGATGTCCTTGGGGTCTTTGAGGACAGGATCAACCGCTTCCCACTTGCCGTCAACCAGCTTGTGGAAAAAACAGCTACGACGGCCAGTGTGACAAGCCATGCCGCCGGTCTGATCAATCTTGAGCAGGATCACATCATTGTCGCAATCCAGGCGAATCTCATGCACCTTCTGCGTATGGCCGGACTCTTCGCCTTTGTGCCAGAGGCGGCTGCGTGAGCGCGACCAATACACGGCCTCGCCGGTCTTGACTGTTTCCTGCAGCGAATCGCGGTTCATCCAGGCGAACATCAAGACGTCACCCGTGGCGGCGTCCTGAGCAATGGCAGGAATCAAACCCTGCGCATCCCATTCAATCTCGTCTAGCCAGCTCACAGTCTTACCTCAACA
>DATJIB010000114.1:0-5182 GCA_035493575.1 Rhodocyclaceae bacterium
GTTAAATCAATTTGCAGCGGCGTTATCGAAACATAGCCCTGCTGTACTGCATAAAAATCGGTGCCATCGGCGGCATCGGCGGCCGGACCTGCGGCGCCCACCCAATAGACAGTTTCGCCGCGCGGTGTAGTCTGGCGCACCACCGGTTCGGCCTTGTGGCGACGCCCCAGGCGCGTTACTCGCTGGCCCTTGAGCTGCTCCCATGGAATATCCGGTACGTTCACATTAAGCAGCACCGGCTTGCCGAAAGGCTGGCGTGCAAAGCGTTCCACCAATTCGCGGGCCACCCGACCGGCGGTCTCGAAATGCTTGCCCTGATGCGAGCTTAAAGACATGGCTATCGACGGCACACCCAATAGATAGCCTTCCGTCGCAGCAGCCACGGTGCCCGAGTACAGCGTGTCATCGCCCATATTTGAGCCGGCATTGATTCCGGACACCACGATATCGGGCAGCTCTTCAAGCATGCCGGTCACGGCCAGATGCACGCAGTCCGTTGGCGTGCCATTCACAAAATAGAAGCCATTGGCTGCGGTGCGCAAACGCAAAGGACGATCCAGGGTCAGGGAATTACTGGCGCCGCTGCGATCACGCTCCGGCGCAACAACCGTCACTTGTCCCAGCGGGGCCAGGGCCTCGGCCAAGGCGGCTAGGCCCGGGGCAAAATAACCATCGTCGTTACTCAGTAAAATCCGCACACCATTCTCCGCCCATACCGCACTGCAATTTCGCTATTCTGCCATAGCGCCCTAACCCTCAAACTCAGAATGAAGCCCCAAAGCCCAGCCTATCCTGCCACTGCCTGCCCCTGCGGCCATGCTGCTGTCTATGCCAATTGTTGCGAGCGCTATCACCTTGGCACTCCGGCACCGACGGCGGAAGCCCTGATGCGCTCGCGCTACAGCGCCTATGTGCTTGGATTGCAAGACTATCTTCTCGCCACCTGGGCTGCCGAGACACGCCCAAGCAGCCTCGACATCCACACGCCGCCCCAGCCGCGCTGGCTGGGCCTGGAGGTCAAGCGTCATAAGGAAGACGGCGACGAGGCGACGGTCGAATTTGTAGCCCGCCACAAGATCAATGGCCGCGCCCACCGACTGCACGAAGTCAGCCGCTTTGTGCGCCGCGACGGGCGCTGGTATTACATCGACGGCGAGTTCCCGGCGACGAGCTAAAGCGCACAAAAAGTCCAAAAAAGCGGCCGTGTAAATCAGATGGCCCAAGGCATTGTTTGTCATGATGGCGCGAGCCCATCATCTGCTGCACTCTAAAAACTCATTCGGAGCACCCATGCTGGAAACCCTCTACGCCAAGACTTTCCTGATTCTGGGCGGCCAACTTGTTGTCACTTGGCTAAGCACCATCCTCATGCTGGGCTGGTTTCGTCGCCTGTATTACGCCAAGACAGCCTGGGTGGATGGCGAAACCACTTTGGACGGACAGCTTGATATTGATCTTGACTGGGAGTTCGTCAAGCCATACTTCTGGGCGCTACTGGTTCTGGATGTCGTCGTTTTCTTTGCCCTGCTCAACTATCGGGACAATATGACGATTGGGCTTCCCCTGTTCACCCTCTGGTCTGTCTTGACTGGCTTTGAGCTAGCCCTTTGCCTGGTTTCCGTGGATGAAAATCTGGGCGGCAAAGTCCTCGCACTGACCGCCCTGATAACACTTGCAGCCGGCTTGATTGGTGCGCAATCAGGTATTGATTTTTCCTTCCTGCGCGGCGGGTTGTTCAGCGCCCTGTTGCTGCTGATTGGCTTTGGCCTTATTCGTATCTTTTTTTCCATCCCACGCTGGATTCAACGCCTGGGTGCTTTTGCCGGCGTCATTGTCTTCACAGGCTATTTACTGTTCGACTTTAATCGCTTGAGTAAAGCGAGCGCCATTGCCGCTGCTGACACCTGGCCGACCGCCATGCGTTTAGCCATCAGCATCTATCTGGACATCATCAATCTGTTTCTTGATCTGCTGGACCTGCTTAGCAAACATTAAGTCTTGAATGCGCTTGCGTCTTGAAACAATTTTCCGGGCCTGAGGAGTAAGGCCCTCGTCTATGCTCGTACATAGATAGACGGCCCAAAATTTTCCAGGAATCAAGGCATGCGCATCCGCCATCTCAGACTCGGAATTCTGATCTTGCTGTTAGCCAGCCAAAGCACCATGGCCGGTCCGCTGCTCGACCGCCTCATTGAGCGCCGCCAGCAACGCCAAGGCGCGGAGGCCATGAGCGGGCCGCGCAGCAAAATCGACATCCCCAAGCAATCCATCAGCTATGGCAGCGATGCCAACCAGACTTTTGATGTGTATGCACCAAAACAGACCACAGGCGCGCCAGCGATTTTCATGGTGCATGGTGGTGGCTGGAAACGTGGTGACAAGAACGCCGCCGGCGTTGTCGACAACAAGGTAAAACGCTGGGTCAATCAGGGCATTGTTTTTATCTCGGTCAACTACCGCATGCTGCCGGACGCCGATCCTTATGTGCAGGCTGAAGACATTGCCCGGGCCCTAGCCAAAGCACAACAAGACGCGGCACGCTGGGGCGCTGATCGGAATCGCTTTGTGCTGATGGGGCACTCAGCGGGTGCCCACCTGGTGTCGCTGCTGGCAGCCTCGCCCGGCTTGCTGCAAAAGTTTGGCGCCAGCGCTCCCATCGGCACCGTCTCGCTTGATAGTGCCACGCTGGATGTGGTCCAGACTATGGAAGGCAAGCATTTCAGGCTGCATGACGATGCCTTTGGCACCAATCACGCATTCTGGGAAAAGGTTTCGCCGTGGCACGCCATGAGCAGCCGGCCCGCGCCTATCCTGGCTGTATGCTCAACCCGCCGCGCTGACGCCTGCCCGCAGGCGGTGCGCTTTACCGACAAGGCCAAATCTTTTGGTGGCGTTGGCATCGTGTTGCGACAGGACATGACGCATGGCGAAATCAATGCCAAGCTCGGCGATGATGAAACCTACACGCAAAACGTCGAAAACTTCCTCAGCGATCTCGACCCGGAATTAGCGCAACGCCTAAGTCGCAAATAAGCTTTTATAAGCGAGCTGGCCGGATCGGGTTTTCCTGCATCAAGGCAACCTGCTCGCGCAGTTCAAGAATCCGCTCCTGCCAATAGCGCTGGGTGTTGAACCAGGGAAAGGCCAGCGGAAACGCCGGGTCTTCCCAACGCCGCGCCAGCCACGCCGAGTAGTGGATCAGACGCAGGGTGCGCAGGGCTTCGATCAAATGCAGCTCTCTGTCATCGAAGTCATGAAACTGCTCATAGCCTTCGAGCACATGCGCCAGTTGAATACCGGCGGCTTCGTTGTCGCCGGACAGGAGCATCCACAGATCCTGAATTGCCGGCCCCATGCGACTATCGTCGAAGTCGACGAAGTGAGGGCCATCGTGCGACCACAACACATTGCCCATATGGCAATCGCCATGCAAACGCAGTTCTGCAACTTTGCCAGCGCGGTCATAACAATGCGCCACGCTTTCAAGCGCCTGCTCAGCTACGCTCTGCCAGGCTGGGAGTAAATCGGACGGAACAAAATTGTTTTGCAGTAAGAAATCGCGCGATTCAATACCGAAACTTTGCAGGCTGATAGCCGGTCGATCGGCGTATGGCTCAATCGCTCCTACAGCATGAATGCGCCCCAGAAAGCGCCCCAACCACTGCAAGGTTGCGGGGTCATCCAGCTCGGGGGCTCGCCCGGCCTGGCGCGGGAAAACCGCGAAACGCATCTCGGCAAAATGATGCAGTGTCTTGTCGTTGATTCGCAGCGGCGGAACAACGGGAATTTCGCGCTCATTCAGTTCAGCGGTGAAAGCATGCTCTTCCAGAATCGCTGCGTCACTCCAGCGTGCCGGACGATAGAACTTGGCGATCATCGGCTGTCCGTCTTCGATACCCACTTGATAGACGCGGTTTTCAAAGCTGTTCAGCGCCAATAAACGGCCATCGGGTTGCAAGCCGACGGACTCCAGCGCATCCATGAGCTGGTCGGGTGTCAGGGTGGCAAAGGCCAGGCCGTTGGCCTTTAATGTAGGTTGATTCTCAATTGTCATGCCCGGACTGTAGTGATAAACCCCATCCGACACAAGAATTACACAGCTGCCAAACTCTGGTGCATCATGCGTCTATCCAATAACAACATGAATGCGGTGTGTGGCATGCACGCCGCCAACTAGCACATGAGCATCAGCGTCTTGCTCGTAGACGACTCGGCCGTGGCACGCCAGGTCATCGCGCAGGCCTTGTCACCAGCACCCGATATTCGTGTGCTGACGACAGCTGCCGACCCGATTATTGCGCTGGAAAAAATGAAGGATGAGTGGCCTGACGTCATCATTCTCGACATCGATCTGCCGCGCATGGATGGCATCACCTTCCTCAAAAAGCTGATGCGCGAACATCCAACCCCCATCATCATTTGCTCGGCGCTGGAGAAAAGCAGCGCGCATATCAGCATCGAGGCCATGTCGGCCGGTGCCGTTGCAGTGGTCAATAAACCTTTTGACCGCGGCCACCTGCAAATGGAAGAACTGAGCCACCATTTGATTCACGAGGTACGCGCCGCCCAGCGCGCCCGCGTCGGCCAACTGCGCCGGCCTGCACCACCAACCTCACCAGCAGCTAGCCCAGCACTTAGCCGCCCTGCGCCATCGCCTTCTTCGGTACATGTCGCAGCCAAGCCTACCGCCGCGGACTCCACCTCGGCGGTGCTGGCCAATGCCATGCAGGAACGTCAGGCCGCGCCACGCCTAACGGCAGATGCGATGCTGCCGCCACCGAAAGGGCAATCAGCGCAAGCCATCATGAAGACGGCACAGCAGATTGTGGCGATTGGTATTTCTACCGGTGGCACTCAGGCGCTGGAAAAACTATTGCCCAAGTTGCCGGCAAATTGCGTAGGGCTGGCAATTGTCCAGCACATGCCGGAGACGCTGACCGCAGCATTTGCCAAACGTTTGAATGAGCTTTCAAAAATCACCGTCAAGGAAGCGAAAGATGGTGATCAGATAGTTCCCGGCCAGGCATTGATCTCGCCCGGCGGCAAGCACATGATGATTCGCCGCAGTGGTGTGAACTATTACGTAGATGTCCGCGAAGGACCTCTGGTCAATCGCCACCGTCCTTCAGTGGATGTCTTGTTTCGCTCTGCCGCTGTCGCTGCTGGCCTCAATGCAACCGGC
>DATJIB010000115.1:0-7116 GCA_035493575.1 Rhodocyclaceae bacterium
TTTGCTATCTGGCCGCCACCAGCCTGAAACGGCGCATGGGTTATGACGACTCACTCGACGTCTTTGGCATTCACGGTGTAGGCGGCGCGATTGGCGCAATCCTCACCGGCGTATTCGGTGTCGCCGATCCTCATCTGATCATTGGACAGGTCTGGTCACAATTCATCGGGGTCAGTGTGACTGCGCTGTATAGTGGCTTTGGCACCTTCCTGATTCTGGCCGTTGTTAATACCATGGTTGGTCTGCGCGTCGAAGAAGATGCTGAACGCGATGGTTTGGATCGTTTTGAGCATGGCGAACACGTGGAGTGAATTCAAGGCCCCGCGCATAGGGCCGCTGGTTTTTAACTGAGTGCTTTCTGAAGGGGAGCGACGTGGATTCTGATTCGCATATCTATGGATTGCTGGGGCGTATCCATGTATTGATGCGGCGTACGATTAATCGTATTACCGACGTCGAATACATGCGTATCAACGCTGACTATGCACGCGCCATCGTGCATATCGGCGAAGCGACCGGGCATGAGGAGTTGATTGATCTGTGCCACAAATTGCGTGTGGCCATGGATCTCGATCCGCCAGCGGCTAAAGCTGCGGCACATCCGGTTGAAAAGAAGCCCCTGTTTGCCGGGCTTGGTCATCACAAGCCCGACGAGGATGAAGACGGCGACAACCGCTACATCCGCACCCTGCGCTGACGCCAGGCTTGCGCCAAGTCCCTGAGGGCCCTAGAATTGGGGCCCTTAGCGGGCGTCGTATAATGGTAATACCCTAGCTTCCCAAGCTAGAGCCGTGGGTTCGATTCCCATCGCCCGCTCCACTTTCCAGATGCAAAATGCCGGCCCTGTGCCGGCATTTTGCACAACCTGAATGCGAATATGAGCGAAGAACTTTCACCCACCGAGGCTAATGAGGCCATTGCAGTGCCCTACCCCGACTTCAAGGCGGGCCTGCCGGTAGGCCGTTATCGCGTGATCGTGAATCCACAGAAAGCCTACCGCTTTGTGGTGCATCGTCTCTTCATCAAGGGTGTGTCCGTACCGATGATAGGTATTGGCATGGCCTTGGCAATATCCGGCTATGTGGTCTGTGTAGTCTGTCTTGGGGCTGTAGGCCTGGGTCTTCGTCAACTAGTCAAATCCCAGGCGCCGAAGATTCTGCTGCATCTGGCGCTGAACAATGCCAAGATTTACTACGACACCATCGAATACGAAATCATGGAAGTGCGCGCTGCTCAGGACTGAGTATGGTCACGATTTATCACAATCCTCGCTGCAGCAATTCGCGTGGTGCGCTGGAAATCATTCGCGCCGCAGGCATTGAACCGCAAGTCATTGAGTATCTGAACACGCCGCCCAGCTTCGAAACGCTGGAAAACCTGCTAACGCAAATGCAGATGCCTGCACGCGAACTGCTGCGTGACAAGGAAAGCATTTATGCCGAGCTGGATCTGGCCAATCCAAAATGGTCGGAAATCGAGTTGCTCGATTTCATGGTGGCCTATCCGGTGCTGATCAATCGCCCGATTGTCGTCACCGAGCGCGGCGTGCGTTTATGTCGCCCGCCGGAAGTGGTGCGCGAAATTCTGCCTGGCGCTTAAGGCAGCAGGCTGGCGTAGCGGCTGGCAAAGAACAGCAGTGGCGTACCCATATCCACTTTGAAGTTTTGCACACGGCCGACCAGAATTACATGGTCGCCGCCATCGTGCTGGGTTTCATTGCGGCATTCAAAACTGGCGATGCAACCCGCCAACACCGGGCTACCGCCTACTCCCAGGGTGTACTCAAGGCCGGCGAACTTGTCCGGACTGGCATGGGCAAAACGGTTGGAGATCTCTTCCTGGTCTGACGACAGGATATTGACGGCGTAGTGGCTGCAGCCCCGGAAAGCCTCGAACGAAGGCGTGCCGCGGCTGATGCTCCACAGCACCAGTGGCGGGTCCAGCGAGACCGAAGCAAAGGAATTGGCAGTCAGGCCATGCTGCTGTCCATTTGCATCACGTGTCGTCACCACGGTCACGCCGGTGGCAAAGCTGCTCAGCGCATAGCGCAAGCCGGCAAGGTCTGGATTTTGAGAAAGATCGGGCCTGTTATCGTTCGACATCGGTATTTTTGTATTGTTAGAGCAAGGGCTAGTCTAAAATTCAGGCTTTCGCATTTGCCCGCACGGGTCACACCATGAGCATTTCCCGCATTGGAACTCCCCTTTCCCCTTCCGCCACCCGCGTTATGTTGCTGGGCTGCGGCGAATTGGGCAAGGAGGTCATTATCGCACTGCAACGCCTCGGCTGCGAAGTGATTGGCGTAGATCGTTATGCCGATGCACCTGGCATGCAGGTGGCGCACCGCAGCCATGTCATCGCCATGACCGATGGCGCCGCCCTGCGCGCCTTGGTAGAGCAGGAGCGCCCGCATCTAATCGTGCCGGAAATCGAAGCGATTGCGACCGACACCCTGGCCGAGATCGAAGCCGCCGGCCTCGCTACCGTCGTGCCTACGGCGCGCGCCACGCAGCTCACGATGAACCGTGAAGGCATCCGTCGTCTGGCTGCCGAAACCCTGGGGCTACCCACCTCCCCCTATCGCTTTGCCGACACCGAAGCCGAACTGCAAGCCGGCGCCGATGCGGTCGGCTATCCCTGCGTGGTCAAGCCGGTCATGTCGTCTTCCGGCAAGGGGCAGTCAGTCATGCGCTCCAGCGCTGATGTCGCCAAGGCCTGGGCGCACGCCATGGATGGTGGCCGTGTCAAAAGCGGCCGCGTCATCGTCGAAGGCTTTATCGACTTTGAATACGAAATCACCTTGCTCACCGTGCGCGCGCTGAATGCGCAAGGTGTGGTCGAAACACAGTTCTGCGAGCCGATCGGGCATGTGCAGAAAGACGGTGACTACATCGAGTCGTGGCAACCCATGGCCATGTCGCCACTGGCGTTACAGAAGTCGCGTGAGGTTGCCAAGGCCGTCACCGGCAATCTCGGTGGCCAGGGCTTGTTTGGTGTTGAGCTGTTTGTGAAGGGCGACGAAGTCTGGTTCTCCGAAGTCAGCCCACGCCCGCATGACACCGGTTTGGTCACGCTTGCTTCACAGCGTTACTCCGAATTTGAATTGCATGCCCGCGCCATCCTGGGTCTGCCGGTCGACGCTTCATTGCGTGCGCCGGGCGCCTCGGCTGTGATCTATGGCGGCGTTGATGCTGCCGGCATTGCATTTGAAGGCGTGGCCGATGCACTGCATGTTCCGGAAACTGATCTACGTTTGTTCGGCAAACCGGAAAGCTTCAGCAAGCGCCGCATGGGCGTGGCTGTCGCCACCGGCAAAGACACTGACGAAGCACGCAGCCGCGCCAAGCTCGCTGCATCCAAGGTAAAACCCGTCAAGGTTTGATGAGCGCATCGGAGTTTTCCAAACGCCTGATCGCCTGGCAAAAGACCGCCGGACGCCAAGGCTTGCCGTGGCAAAACACCAGCGACCCTTATCGCGTATGGTTGTCCGAAATTATGTTGCAGCAGACGCAGGTTGCAACCGTGATTCCGTATTACCAGCGTTTTCTAGAACGCTTCCCGACGCTGGCGGATCTCGCCGCCGCGCCGGTCGAAGAGGTCATGCCCTTGTGGGCTGGCCTGGGCTACTACGCCCGCGCGCGCAATCTGCACAAGTGTGCTCAGGCGGTGGTCGCGCAACACGGCGGTGAGTTTCCACGCGATGCCGCCTTGATTGCCGAACTACCCGGTATAGGCCGTTCTACCGCCAACGCGATTGCGAGTTTCTGTTTCGGTACGCAAACGCCTATCCTCGACGGCAATGTGAAACGCGTGTTCGCACGTTGCTTCGGTATCGAAGGTTTCCCCGGCACACGCGCAGTCGAGCAGGAGATGTGGGCACTGGCCGAGACATTGATGCCGGCCAGGAACACCGGCACGTACACGCAAGCGCAGATGGATCTGGGCGCCACCGTGTGCACACGCGGCAAACCTTTGTGCGCACGCTGTCCGCTTGCCGATATGTGTGTGGCCTACCGGGATGGTCGCACGCAAGAGCTGCCTGTCGCACGGCCCAAGAAAGCAGTGCCCGAACGTGAGAGTTTCTTTCTGCTCATGCGCAGCCCGCAGGGCATCTTGCTGGAGCAACGCCCCCCATCCGGCATCTGGGGCAGCTTGCTGTGTTTGCCAGAGCTACCTGTTGGCAGCGATGCGGCCAGCTACGCGCGCGAACATTACGGAGTCGTCGCCCAACAGTGGCATGAGCAAACTGCATTACGCCACACCTTCACGCATTTTCATCTGACCCTGCGCCCCTTGCTAGCCGATGTCACGCTATTGCCACAGGCCGCTGAGAGCAATGTGCGTTGGCTGAATGCAAGTGAATTTGAAGCAGCTGCATTGCCCACACCGATCCGCACACTGCTCGCCATGAGCCATGGCTAACAGCAATGATTTTGTCGCATTTGTGTTGGAGCAAATGTCGACATTCGGCCCGGTCAGTGCAAAACGCATGTTCGGCGGGCATGGCCTTTATCTCGACAGTCTGATGTTCGCCCTGATTGATGACGATCGCCTCTACCTAAAAGTCGACGATCAGACCCGCGCTGATTTTGTGGCCAAGCAAACCAAGCCTTTTACTTATCAACGTCAGGGCGAAGCGGCCTCACTGTCGTATTACGAAGCGCCGCCCGAAGTCTTTGACGATAAAGCTGACATGCTGCTGTGGGCGCGCAAAGCCTATGCAACAGCTTTGCGTAAACGCCCCTCATCTAAACAACGCAAAGTTAAGCCGTAAATACGCTCAGCGCCTGCGGGGCCGAAACGGGGCTCCAGGCTTGCGGCGTAATCTCGATATGACTGGCACCGATACCAACGATATAGGCCAGCAATAAAGCCGCAGCCACTTTGAGCAAAGCCGCTGCAATGGCGCGCTTGCCGGCGGACAAAGCAGCACCCGATTGAAGGGTAGAGGAATAAGTCAGTTGTGCTTTCATGATGGGCTCCTTGAGGTTTAAAGCAGTCGGTTAAAAGCTTCATTGGCTGCTTGACAAGGCCACTATAGGGAGCAAGAATGATTCTGAAAATCAGATAGTTTTTAATAAATACTTCCAAATACCTGAACAATGGCATTCCGCACCAATCTCGATATCGATGTATTGCGCACCTTTGTTACCGGCGTTGAGCTCGGCAGCTTTGCGCGCGCGGCAGATCGGCTCGGGCGCTCACCTGCCGCCGTCAGTGCGCAGCTCAAGAAGCTCGAAGGCCAGGTCGAGCAAACCTTGTTCGCCAAGGCCGGGCGTAAATTGGCACTGACCGATGCCGGCGAACTCTTGCTCGGCTATGCCAAGCGCATGCTGGAACTGAACGACGAAGCCGTAGCGCGCACCAAGAGCAGTGAGATCGAGGGCTGGGTACGTGTGGGTTTGCCGCATGATTTTGCCGAACACGGTTTGCCTGCAGTGCTGGGCCGTTTCGCCAAGACCCATCCCAAAGTGCGGATTGAAGCGCGAGCCGAGCGCAACTCTGAGTTGATCAGGCGCGTTGCCGATGGTCAGCTTGATCTGGCGCTGGTGTGGCGTGATGAACGCGTGACGAAATATCTTGAGAAGGTCGCTGAGCTGCCTCTGGTCTGGATCGGCCATGCCGGCTATGAACGTTCGAAACAAAACACTTTGTCACTGGCCGCTTTTGAGGCACCGTGCCTGTTCCGTGCTGCCGCCACTGCTGCACTCGATAAGATCGGTCAGCCTTGGCATCTGGCCTTCACCACACCGAGCCTGGCTGGCTTGTGGGCAGCCGTCGAAGGTGGCTTGGGTCTGGCAGTGCGCACACCCATCGGCATACCCAAGCATTTGAGCATACTCGGCAAAGCCGAGAAGCTACCAGCCTTGCCCACTGTTCCATTGGTCTTCATCGGCTCCGGTGAGGCGCCGTCACCGGCGGTGTTATTGCTCCAGGATCTGCTGCGCGAGACAGTGGGGAACGTTGTCGATACAGCCTTGAGTGCGCCGCCAGCCAAACGCAAACGCGCTTAGCGTTAGTGGTCGCCGCTATACAGATTCATATAGCGCTGCAACATGCCCGTGCCTTCAAAGTGCTCCTGACACAAGCCCACCTGCTGCATGCGGTCAGGCCGGAAGGAGCGAAAGTCGCCGCGTAGTTCGCACCATGCCGCCAGCGTCCAGGTTTCACCCCAGAACACCAGGCCCAGCGGCCAGATAATGCGCTGACTGACCTCACCATCAAGGCGCGTGTAGTCGAGCGTGGCTTTGCGCGACTCGGCAATGCACTGGCGCAGCTTGCCCAGTGGCGCCACCATCGCCGTTGGCACATGAAAGTCTGGCACCAGCATGGTGTCGTGCAACGGTTGCTCTTTAAGCTGCTTGGGCAAGACCGCCTCGATGCGCAGCAGGGCGCGTTCGGCGGCGCGGCCCAATGCTTCATCGGCCCAGCCTTTGACCATGCGGCTGCCCAGCGCCAGGGCCATCAACTCCTCTGCATCAAACATCAAGGGCGGCAGGCGGTAACCGGAGCGCAGCATATAGCCAACGCCCGCTTCGCCGCTGATCGGCACACCCGAACGCGACAGGTCGGCGATATCTCGATACACCGTACGCTCAGAAATACTCAAAGCCTCGGCAATCTCGCGTGCCGTTACGGCGCGCCGTCTATCCAATAACAAAACGATCTGAAACAACCTGTCCGCACGCCGCATCTATTTGCTCCTGACAATACGGTGTCAGGATAGCTGCATTTTGCGGGCGCCGGAATCCTGCTACTGACACAACGCTGGCAGGAGCCCGGCGACAAGATGCCATCTCCATATCAAACCCAAGGAGACCGTCATGCAAAAACCTATCAGCTGGTTCGAAATTCCCACCACCAACTTCGAGCGTGCCCGCCATTTCTACGAACACACACTGGGCCTTGAATTGCACATCGAAGACAAGAGCGAAATCAAGATGGGCATCTTCCCTTATCTGGAAAACGATACCGGCGGTTGCATCACTGCCGGCAAGGGCTACCAGCCTTCCGCCAATGGCACCATTGTTTACTTCTACGCCGGACAGGATTTAACGGCGCCCTTGGATCGCGCCATACATCTGGGCGGCAAGGTGGTCTTGCCCAAGACCTCCA
>DATJIB010000116.1:0-3850 GCA_035493575.1 Rhodocyclaceae bacterium
GACCAACTAATTCTAGTGGGTCGATTTTTAATCTGCAAGTACAATTTGCAATTATTTTTATGCCCTGATAAATCAGTAGCTTCTGTGCAAAGCAATAATTGGAAGGCAAGATTTAGCGCGGCTTTGCACCGCATCTTGCTCAATTGGACGACAGGCGTGTCCAGTCGAAGTAGGGGCCCGGATCGGTCTTGCGCCCCGGGGCGATGTCGGAATGGCCAACCGTGGCGGTGACCGGATAATGGCTACGCAATACCGTCAGCAATCGCTCCAGCGCACTGTATTGGGCGTCTTCAAAAGGCAGGTTGTCAGTGCCTTCCAGTTCGATCCCTATCGAGAAGTCATTGCAACGTTCCCGCCCTTGCCATTGCGAGGCGCCGGCATGCCACGCCCGCTCTAGGCAAGAGACAAACTGGATCAGTTGGCCATCACGGCGGATAAAGAAATGCGCCGAGACTTTGAGCCCTTCTATCTGGGCGTAATAAGGGTGCTCATGCGGGTCGAGCTGGTTGGTGAATAATTGCACCACGCCAGGACCACCGAACTGCTCCGGCGGCAAACTGATGTTGTGCACCACCACCAAATCTATCGGGGTCTGCGCCGGGCGCGGGTCGTGATTGGGGGAAGCTATGCGCGTAAAACCGGGCAGCTCAGTGTGCAACCAGCCATCCGCATCAATGTGCCAGCCAGATGGGCTCATTCGCCAATCTCAAGTCTTTGCATACGGTAGCGCAGCGAGCGGAAGGTAACGCCCAACAACTTGGCGGCAGCAGTGCGGTTGAAATTGGTTTTTTGCAGAGCCTCGGTAATAACCTGGCGCTCAACGCTATCCAGATGGTCTTGCAAAGGCACGCCATTGGCGCTTGGGGCATTGTCGCCCCCCCGTGAAACGGGTGCCAGGTTGAGATCGGCTACCTCAATACTGTCGCCGGCCAACAAAGCCAGCGCACGTTCAATAATATTTTCCAGCTCACGCACATTGCCCGGGAATGGGTAAGCCTCAAGCGCCGCCAAAGCAGCTGGCGTCAATATGGGCACGGTCTGGCCACTTTGGCGGGCTAGGCGCTCGATCAAACGGCCAGCCAGGGCCGGAATATCCTCGCGACATTCACGCAAAGCCGGCATGCGGACTTCGATCACGTTCAGCCGATAGAACAAGTCTTGGCGGAACAAGCCCTGCTCTACCCGTTCGCGTAAATCCTGATGCGTAGCGCACAGGATGCGCACATCGACACTCTCTTCAAGAGAGCTGCCCACCTTGCGCACTTTCTTTTCCTGAATGGCGCGCAGGAGTTTGACTTGCATGGACAAAGGTAAATCGGCTACCTCATCCAGAAACAGCGTGCCCCCGCTGGCAACATGGAAGAAGCCGTCGCGATCGCTATCAGCGCCAGTAAAAGCGCCTTTGCGATAACCAAAGAATTCGCTCTCCATCAGATTCTCTGGAATGGCACCACAATTGACCGCGATAAAAGGCTGCTCCCGCCGGGCCCCTTGCTGATGAATCATGCGCGCGGCCAGCTCCTTGCCGCTGCCGGACTCGCCATACAGATACACAGGCGCCTGACTGCGGGCCACCCGCTCGATCAGCGAGCGCACCTCGGTCATGGCTGCCGAGTTGCCGACCAAGGGCGTTTCAGCGCCTGCGGCGTCTACCCGTACCGCATTCGGCAAATCCAGTGCAGCCCGCACCAGGGCGCGCAACTGATCCAGCGATACCGGTTTGGACAGGTAATCAAATGCGCCAGCCTTGAGTGCAGCCACCGCATTTTCCATGCTGCCGTGGGCAGTAATCACTGCGACCGGGAGGTCACGCTGATTGACGCTGATATCGCGCACCAGATCCAGGCCTTCGCCATCCGGCAAGCGCATGTCGGTCAGGCACAGCTGATAGTTGCGGGTGTGCAAAAACTCACGGGCCTCGGCAAGATTGGCCGCACAGTCAGCGTCCAGTCCCATGCGAGCCAAGGTCAAATCAAGCAGCTCACGGATGTCGGCTTCATCATCAACCACCAACACCCGCATCTTGCGGCCTGTGTCTATTTCCTGACGAGCGCTCATGCGTCTCCCTGGGCAATAATGCAGAAGTGGGCACCGGGGGCATTTTCCTGCAGCTGCATGGATGCCCCATTTGCCTCACATAACTCTCGGGCAATATATAAGCCCAAACCGGTACCGCCCGCGTGGGTGGTAAAAAACGGTTCAAAAACCTGACTACGCAGAGCTTCGCTGATCCCGGCGCCATCGTCAATGATGTGCAGCTCAACCATCCCGCCAGCCAATACCGCATTGACACGAATCGCCCTATCCTCACCACTGCAATAGCGCTGCGCGTTGGTTAGCAAATTGGACAGAACGCGATGTAAATGGCCGCGATCAAAACGTACGCGCACTTCATCCGCTATCGAAAAATGCACGATGTCGCGCATTCGGGGCGACTTTAGGCTCAGTTCGTCAACCAGCCCCTCGACAAACTCCAGCAGCCGAATCGACTCCGGTGCGGCCCTGTCGCGGCGGCCCAGCTCCAGCACTTCGTTCACAATCCGATCCAGACGCTGAGTATTGTCGCCAATGATGCGGGTCAAGCGCGCATGGGTGGCGTCCGGGTGTTCTTCACTGAGCAGCTCGGCAGCATGGCTGATGGACGCCAAAGGGTTGCGGATTTCATGGGCCATATTGGCAGCCAGCCGGCCTAAAGCGGCCAGCTTGATTTGCTGCGCCTGAGCCTGCACCCGATCCATATCCTCGATGTAGAGCAAGGCATTGCCGCGCTCACCCGGCGGCAGGAACCTGACGCGCAGCAAACGCATGCCCTCGGCAGTGCGTAGCAGCTCACTGCATTCACGGGCATCCTCACACCAGACAGAAAAACGCTCCAGCAAAGCCGTGGAGAATTGCGCCAGATGCGTCAGTTCACCTTCGGCGACGCTAAACAACGCTACCGCCTGTGGATTGTATTGACGCACTCGCCCCTGCTTATCCACGACCAATACGCCGTCCTGCATATCGCGGATGACACGCTGGTTGATATGTTGCTGCGCCTCAAGCTCTAGGCCTTGCCGACGTGCCAGCTCCTCGTTGGCAACAACACGACTCGCCAGCAAGCGCGCCGTAATCGCCGTCCCGAAAAAACCCAGGCTCATCACTCCAGTATGGAAAAATTCCATGGGCTCAGCGGCATCAGTCAAGACCCGCCAGCTTTGTTCGAACAACATGGCCAGCGAGGCCATGGCTGCATGAAAGAGTGTGAGCCGCCCTTGACCAACCAAACCAGCGCCTGCCAGTACGACCAGAAGCATGTAACCGAAGCCACTACGTGCACCGCCGCTTTGATACATCATCAGCGTCAGGCAAACGATATCCACCATCACGCCAGTGGTCAGGACCAGATTAAAGCGCTGCTGCATACGAGCTGGCAGGGCAAAAATAATCACCGCAAACAGAAGATAAGCGGCGGCCAGTCGCGCAAAGTGGACTTGATCAGTCGCACCAAAAGCCGGTACCGCTCCATATGCCAACACCGCCGCCAAAAAGAGGGCCGAGACCGCCAGGCGATACAGGTTGAAGTAGCTCAATGAGCGCCGAAACGAATCAGGGAGCGGGCTAGGCGTTGTGGTCTGGAGCGGTGCAAACATATTGTGGCCCATCATTGATGGGCGCTCCCCTTCCTGGATGGCCCAAGGCTCCGGTGCTGTTCCGAGCAGTAAACGCCCCCGGGTCCTGGAAAAACCTCACTGCTGGGAATATTCACCTGGCAATGCGCGCACGGCAGCATGCGCTCGTTAGGCAAGGGGTTCGCCTGGTCTGAATGGGCACGCTGCTGTCCGGAACGCTTCCAGCGCCACACCAGCCA
>DATJIB010000117.1:0-7642 GCA_035493575.1 Rhodocyclaceae bacterium
ATTCACCAGCGGCCGCCAGATCCATTCACCGTTGCTGGACTGGATGGCAAGACCATCGGAGTCATGGACTTCAGGACGGTAATCCTCAATCGGTTTGGCCTGGTTCTCACCGAAGTAGAACATGCTGGTCAGTGGCGCTAAACCCAGCTTGCTGATGTTTTCTCGCAGATACAGTTGGGCTTTGACGGAGACCACGCTGTCGTTGCCGGGCCTGAGTACATAGCGATAGGCGCCGGTGACTTGAGGTGAGTCGAGCAGGGCATAAATGATCAGTTCCTTGTCTGTCGCTGAGGGGCGGGCAAACCAGAATTCGACAAACTGCGGAAATTTTTCGCCGCCATTGACGGCGGTATCGACCGCCAGGCCACGCGCAAACATGCCGTAGTTTTGGCCCTTGCCGCGTGCCCGGAAATAATTGGCGCCTAGAAAGAACATGACATCGTTCTGCCCTTTGGCTGCGGTGGCAGCATGACGAATACGGAAGCCGGCAAAGCCGAGGCTTTTCAGTCCCTTGGTGTCCAGGCTGTTGCCGCCGTAATCAAAGAGGTCAGGGTTAAAGTGAATCGGACGTACACCCTCCCCGGTAATTTCATTCAGCTTGACTGGCGTGGTGTACACATCGCCCTGATGAAAGAACTCGATTTCAAAAGGCAGTTTGTCGTTTTGCCAATAGGCTTTGTCGGCCTTGAAACGGATGTCACGGTATTGCTTGTAGTTGAGTGCCTTGAGGCCGGGCGGCAATTCGATCGCAGCGTTCTTATAGGGTTTGTTACTCAGGGCTTTGGCACGTTTGGCCACATCTGCAAAGTCGAAAGCCAATGCCATGGTGCTATGCATGGTGAAAAGCAGGCCAAGCATGAATAGCGTTGCGCCGTAACGCAGTACTTTCAAATAGTTGCTGGCTTGATGCCGATGTGAAGCCAAATGCATGAGTGAGCTGTCCCGTGTTGATCGGTGTGCCAACGCAGCACTTGATCAAGCCGGCAGTTCTCTACAGAAGCGTGGCTATTGCAGCATGCGCGATCCAGCAGAATGAGTCGCGTGCGGGTTTGATAAAGCCTGGTTGCAGGACAATTGTGTACAGAACGGTTTTTGATTTCTGTAGTAGCAGTCCTACGGCGGAGCAAATCTTGCTGTTGCCCGCAACATCAGGTTTTATGACGTTGGTTTAATTGTTCGCTGGAGCCAGAACAATAATGGCCATGCCACAGAGTGTGACGCCCAAACCAAGGTAATCCCATATCGAAGGACGGATGCCGTCAACCGCCCATAGCCATGCCAGTGCAACGGCAACATAGACGCCGCCATAAGCGGCATATACGCGCCCCGCAGCTTGTGGATGCAAAGTGAGGAGCCAGGCAAACAAACACAGGCTGCCTGCGGCAGGCAACAATAACCAGGCCGATGCATCTTTCTTCAGCCACAAGTAGGGCAGATAGCAGCCGACAATTTCAGCAACTGCAGTGAGTGTAAATAGCCCCAGGGTCTTGAGCAGCAGCATGGCCTAAGTCTTTTGTTTGAGCTTGCTACTCACGCATGCTTTGTAGCTCTTGCCTTGTTTCCCTTGGCAGGCATTTTCGGCGCGTTGTTGGGCAATGCAGCGCTTTGGATTGTCGGCGCGGGCGCAGTTGGGCGAAACCACATAGGCTTCCATGCATATACGCTTGCTATCGCCGCGTTTGTCTTTGCAGGCGCTACGGGCAGCAATACGCGCTTCACAGCGGCCCGGGTCTTTGGCCTTGTTGCAATCGGCAATGCGCGGGCCGCCGGGAAGCGGACCATTGCCTGCAAAGGCCGGTGTAATGACAGGTCCAAACCAACTGAGCGTAAAACAGAGCGCAGTCATGAGCAGACAATTGCGGTAGTGCATGGGGTTTCCTCCAGCGGTTTTACTGCGGCTTGGCTGTGACTGATGCTGTTGCTTGAAGTTCTTTAAGTTGCATTTTGGCCGCGTCGATTTGCAGGCCGACAGTACTTGCCATTTCAGCCAGCAGGTCGCGCTGCTGACGCTGGGCAAGTCGGGTGGCGACAAACAATTCATACAGGCGCGAACCGAGCAGGCGGTCCAATTCGCCTTGAATTGCTGCGAGCCGGTTTTTCATTTTACGGATCTGTTCGTCGAGCGAGCTCTTCGACGTAAGCGGCCGTTCGCCATCCAACGCTTGGGGGCCATCTTGCCACAGGCTGAGTACTTCGCGCAGCGCGGCTTCGTCTTCACCGCGGTAGGCGCGGGTGGCTTCGGCCATCAGCTGCGTACGCCAGTTGCGATCCGCTTCGTCGTTGGCGCGATCGGGATGGATTTTCTGTGCGATCTGGCGATACAGCTTTTTCAGATCACGAGAGGGGGTGAAGGTTTTTTCTGCAGCGCGTTTGGGAATGTCTTCGAAGCGTTGTTGTTCTTGCTGCGAGCGCTCTGCCTGGGCGTGCGAGCTTTGGGCAGATTGCTGCAAGACTGCGTCATCGGGGGCTTGCGTGGACAGGAGTTGGGCAATCTGCGCATTCAACTCATCCAGTTCCACCATCAGGACGCCCACCGCAGCGTAGTAGCGTTGTGTGAAGTCAGCGATTTCAGCCTGGGCGGTGGCGAGCTCCAACTCAAGTTCGCCGATTTCACGAGCGAGCACATCCAGTTCAAAGCGCTGCCGGGCGGCCTCGTCGAATCTGATCAGCTGCCGTTTTTCAGCGCCACGGCTGAGCGCACTCAAGCACAGCACTTGCGGTGCATGGGAGAGCGCATCGCGCCATTCGGCCGGCATGCGCTCCGGCGCAACCAGAATCTGGACGTCGGCGGGTACATTGAAGGCAATCGCGTGGCTGGCCGGCAATAAGCGTGCAGGGAAAAGGTGGCCCAAATCTTCCGGCCAAGGGGCTGAACTCTCACTCTGGCCCCAGGCCAAGGCGGCCTGCCAGGTGCCCGCGAGACGTTCTATACGTTGGCGCTGCGCTTCCCAGACGGGATGGGTATCGACACGACGCGTCAAGCGACTCTTCAATAGTGTCAGGGTTGCGCGCAGCGCAATGCGCGTGGCGAACTCGGCCTCGGGCAACACCAGGCACAAAGGCCGCAGGTCGATATCGAGCGCGTTGGACAGTTCAGGCAGGGTTTCATCATCAGGGACGATGACCTGAATGCTTTTGCCATCCGCCAGGACCAGCCCGACCAATAGCGCGGCGGCGTCAACCCACTGCGCCGGCAGCGGCGTTTCGGCAGGCGCCATGCCGTCACGCTGTTCGGCGAGGCGGGCCAGCCATTGTTGGGCAAGCAGAAGATCTGCGTTGGGGGCATTCATAAGTAAGGAATTGTAATCCATGGACATGGAGGCGGCCGCTTTGAGGAAGCCCTTGAGGCATGGCAAAGCCTCTCCCAGCATGAAACCGTGCCGTGCATGGTGGTCCGAAGCGGTCTTTCGAGCCAGGAAAGGGGGGCGGGGGAGAGGCTTTTTTCTACCCCTATTCGCCTTGTCTAAGTAGTGCGGCTCAGGCTAAAGTGCGGGCTGTTTGTCTCATTCCATTGAGGAGTCTGCTTTGTTTTCCATCCTTCAAGCTGCGGGTTGGCCGATTTGGCCTTTATTGTTGGCATCCATCATTGCCGTGGCATTGATCATCGAGCGCGCCACTGCGCTGCGCCGTGCCAAGATCATTCCGCCGGGCTTGCTTCAGAGCGTGATTGCCGATTACAAGCAAAGCGGTGTCAGCGCTGATGCGCTGAATCGTCTGGAAGCGCATTCACCGCTGGGCCGTGTGTTCGCCGCCGGTTTGGCGAATGTAAAGAACTCGCGTGAAATCATGAAGGAAGCGATTGAAGAGTCGGGCCGGGGCGTTGCCCATGAGCTGGAGCGCTTTCTGACCACGCTGGGTACGATTGCTGCAGTGAGCCCACTGATGGGCTTGTTCGGCACAGTGGTTGGCATGATCGAAATTTTTGGTGCACCGGCTGCGGGCGCCAGCAATCCGACCATGCTCGCGCATGGCATTTCGATTGCGCTGTACAACACCGGCTTTGGTCTGGTGATTGCCATTCCAAGCATGATTGCCTATCGTCACTTCCGCGCGCTGGTGGATAGCGTGGTGATCGAGATGGAACTGCAAGCCGTCAAGCTGGTTGAGTTGGCCCACGGCGAGCGCAAGTAAGCAGAGCGGAGTAGAGCCATGAACTTTCAACGCGGCCGTCATCGCGAAGAGCCGGAGATCAATTTCATTCCATTGATCGACGTGCTGCTGGTGATCCTGATCTTTCTGATGGTCACCACAACCTATTCGAAATATTCCGGTCTGGAAATCAATCTGCCCACGGCAGAGGGCAAGCCACCGGCCGAGCAGCCTAGCGAAATCAATGTCGCAGTCACGGCTTCGGGCGACGTCCTGGTCAACAAGGTGCCGGCTGGACGTGATATCGATAGCATTGGCGCTGCCATTAAGCGCGCTGCGGGGAGTGGTCAAGACCCGGTTATCGTCATCAGTGCCGATGCCAAGGCAACCCATCAAAGCGTCATCGACGTGATGCAGGCCGCTCAGGCTGCGGGTCTGTCGCATATTTCCTTTGCCACGCAAAACGCAAAATAAACCACAGAGGGCGGGTTTCACCGCCTTCTGGTTGCGCCGTAGTTTTCTCGCCTGCCTGCTCTGGCCGGTTTCCTTGATTTTTTCTGCGTTAGCCCAAATCCGGCGCGTCTTGATTACGCCGCAGCGCCTGCCTGTGCCAGTGGTGGTGGTGGGGGGCATCACTGTGGGCGGGGCGGGCAAGACGCCGGTAACGCTATGGCTGGTTGAGGCCTTGCGTGCGCAAGGTTTTGTTCCGGCCATTATCAGTCGCGGTTACGGCGGCGCAGTCTCGGGCGTGCTGGCCGTGAGTCCCGATAGCGATGCGGAACTAGTCGGTGATGAACCGGTGCTGCTGCGGCAACGGGCTCAGTGTCCGGTTTTTGTCGGGCGAGACAGGGTTGCGGCAGGGCGAGTGTTGTTGTCAGCGCACCCTGAAGTCAATCTGATTCTCTGCGACGATGGTTTGCAGCATTACCGGTTGGCGCGGGATTTTGAAATTGTGGTGCTGGATCGGCGTGGCCTGGGCAATGGCTGGCAATTGCCGGCCGGGCCTTTGCGCGAAGCGGCCTGTCGTCTGCGGCAGATTGATGCGCTGGTATTGAACGAGGCCAGGGCGCCGGATGTAGTGGCGCCAGCGACGTTTGCCATGCAATTACAAGGCTCTAGCTTTTACCGTCTTGCACAGCCGGCGCAAACCACCACTGCCGAGGCCTTGCGTGGTCAGGCTTTGCATGCGGTGGCCGGGATTGGTGAACCGCAGCGCTTCTTCGACCATTTAAGCGCGCTGGGCCTTAGCTTCGAGGCCCATCCCTTCCCCGATCACCATGCTTATAGTGCCGATGAATTGGCTTTTGATGGCGGAGTAGTCCTGACGACCGAGAAGGATGCGGTAAAATTACGCGCTACCTTGCCCCCCGACGCACCTGTCTGGGTTTTGCCTGTGACTGCCCAGATCACCGGCGGGCTGGATCAACTGATTGTGGAGAAGCTGAATGGACGCGCGCCTGCTTGAGATTCTTGTTTGCCCGGTATGCAAGGGGCCGCTGGATTACCGTAAAGCTCAAAGTGAGTTGGTCTGCCGACCTTGCCGACTGGCTTATGCTGTCAAGGACGATATTCCAGTGATGCTGGAATCCGAAGCGCGTCAACTCGACGCCGCTGAAGCGGAAAAGGCCTGAGCCAGTTAATGGCTAGTTTTAGAGTCGTCATCCCTGCCCGCTTCGCCTCGGCACGCTTGCCAGGCAAGCCGCTTGCCGATATCGCCGGCAAACCCATGGTGGTACGTGTGGCCGAGGCCGCACAAAAATCGGCAGCCAGTGAAATCGTGGTGGCTTGCGATCAGCAGGATATTCGCGCCGCTGTTGCCCAGCATGGCTTCAATGCCGTGATGACGCGCAGCGATCACCCCAGCGGCACCGACCGCATTGCTGAAGTGGTGGAACATTTCGGCTGGGCCGACGACGATATCGTGGTCAATGTCCAGGGCGACGAACCCTTGATTCCCGCGGCCCTTATCAAGGCCGTTGCCGAAGCCCTGGAGCGTGACCCGGATGCATCGATCGCGACCGCCAGCCATGCCATTCATAGCGCCGCCGATGCCTTCAACCCGAATGTGGTGAAGGTGGTCACCGATAACCGTGGCCGCGCCCTGTATTTTTCCCGCGCCCCGATTCCCTGGCATCGTGATGGTTTTGCCTTGAGCAAAGATGAGCTCCCGGCCGATCTGAATTTGCAGCGTCATATCGGCATCTACGCTTATCGCGTCAGCTTTCTGCGCCGCTATGGCAAATTGCTACCCTCGCCCGTGGAGCGCTGGGAATCGCTGGAGCAGCTGCGTGCGCTCTGGCACGGCTACACCATCGTAGTCGTCGAGACCGAAACAGCGCCGCCAGCAGGGGTGGATACGCCTGAAGATTTAGAGCGGGTACGCAAGACTTTTGCTGGTGCCAAGTAAGCCCACTTTTGACCGTAAAGACTTTTCCGCGTACCGTGCGGACGAGATATAAGTACTAAAAAATTCAAGGAGGAACAGTTCGATGCGTTTGATTCTATTGGGACCACCGGGTGCAGGTAAGGGCACACAAGCCAACTTCATCAAGGAAAAGTTCGGTATTCCGCAAATTTCCACCGGCGATATGTTGCGTGCTGCGGTTAAAGCCGGCACGCCGCTGGGTTTGGCCGCCAAGGCCGTGATGGATTCTGGTGCCCTGGTTTCCGACGACATCATCATCGGCCTGGTTAAAGAGCGCCTCAAGGAAGCTGATTGCAAGTCCGGTTATATGTTCGATGGTTTCCCACGCACGCTGCCACAGGCCGATGCGATGAAGGAAGCTGGCGTAGCGATTGATTTCGTTCTGGAGATCGACGTGCCGGATAGCGATATCGTTGAACGCATGAGCGGTCGTCGCGCCCACCTGCCTTCGGGCCGCACATATCACATCAGGTTCAACCCTCCCAAGGTGGCGGGCAAGGACGACGTAACCGGCGAGGATTTGGTGCAGCGCGAAGATGACAAGGAAGAGACCGTCAAAAAACGTCTCGATGTTTATCATTCACAAACCAAGCCGCTTGTTGCGTATTACTCGGACTGGGCCAAGCGCGGCGAAGCCGGCGCACCGCAATATCGCAAGATTAGCGGTCAGGGTCCGGTGGATGAAATTACCGCGCGTGCTTTTGCAGCATTGAAATAAGAATCGAAAAACAAAGAGGCTGCGGCCTCTTTGTTTTGTAAGATATCCAGAATTCGTAATCCTGAGAGACTAGCCATGCCACGCAATGCTTTCTATGCCCAATCCGGCGGCGTCACCGCCGTTATCAATGCCAGCGCCTGTGGCGTGATCGAAACCGCACGTGCCCATCCTGACCAGATCGGCAAAATCTACGCTGGCCGCAACGGCATCATCGGTGCCCTGACTGAAGATTTGATTGATACTTCGCTTGAATCCGCCGCGGATATCGCCAGGTTGCGTACGACACCGTCGGGTGCATTCGGCTCCTGCCGCTATAAGCTCAAAAGCCTGGACGAGCATCGCGCCCAATACGAGCGCCTGATCGAAGTCTTCAAGGCGCATGACATCGGCTACTTCTTCTACAACGGCGG
>DATJIB010000118.1:0-7872 GCA_035493575.1 Rhodocyclaceae bacterium
ATCACTTCAAGATAGACGCCGGCGTTTGGATACTCCTTGCCTTCAGGATCTCGCATCACGATCAGGCTGCTGCCACCGGGACGTACATCGGTTTGTGCGCGGGCTATGGTCCACGGCCGGGGTACAAACCAGTGCTTGAGCATTTCCGGATCGGTCCAGGCTTTATAGACAAGCGCCGGCGGCGCGTTGAAAGTACGGGTCAGTATCAATTCGCGATCTGATGCCGCGGGGTTGGCTAGGGTCATAGATATCTCCTTGCAGTAATTATTTTTCGACGAGCGCCTTGAGGTTGTTCAGGCCTTCTTCAAACTGGCCGCCCACCATTTTGTCCATGCTGAAAAAGACCGTCATGACTTTGGACATATATGGTGCAGGACCAAACATGGCCCAAGTCACCACCGTGCCTTCTGCACTCGGCTGCAACTTGAACTCAGCGGTGTTGTGCGCTTCGAATGGCTTGAAAAAATCCAGCTTGATGGTCACCAGCGAAGGTGGCGTGCTCTCAACGATTTCCATGCGGCCGTGGCCGATACTGTCATTGCCTTCCCATGCATAGACAGCACCTTTACCGCTCTGTGGGCCGCTATAGGTGCGCTTCATGGCCGGATCTACTTTTTCGTACGGTGACCACTGCCCGAAACTATGCAGATCATTCATCAGTGGAAATATTTTCTCGGCCGGGGCCTTGATAGTGATGGAACGCTCTACGCGAAACTCGTCTGGCTTGGTGGCCGCAAAAATCAGAATGACAGCGATGATCAATAGGGCGACCAGAGAGATTGATTTAAAAGCGCTCATGCAAGCTTCCTTAAACAGTAGAGACGAGGTGATCGGCCAGGCGTTCGAGACTGCCGTTCCAACCGGGGATATAGCCGCCCTCGGCAGCCGCTTGCTTTGCCGCAGCCGATGACAGGCGTGTATTGATAGTGAGCTTGGTCTTGCCGTCTTCGTCATCGAAGTTGACAGTGACCAAGGCACGCGGTGGAATGCCGGCGCCACACGCATGGCGGTCATCGGCTTCGCCCATATAGCTGATGCGCTCCGGCACGATGATTTCCTGATAGGTGCCGTGGCAAGGGTAGCTATTGCCATCGGGGCCATCCATCAGCAAGCGAAACTTTCCACCTACGCGCAGATCGACCGAGCACTCGGTATTCACAAAGCCCTTCGGACCCCACCACGCCAGAATATGGCGTGGTTCGGTCCAGGCTTTGAACACCAGCTCGCGTGGCGCATCAAACAAGCGTGAAATCACGATCTCGTGATCAGAAGGATGGGCCACAAAGGCTTCATATTGCATAGGCATGCTCAGTGCTGCATCGGCTTTTGCACAATCACCATCCACGGCACACCGAACTTGTCCGAGAACGAAGAGAAGGTCTTGGCAAAGAAGGTTTCCATTGGCGGCATCATCACCTGACCACCGGCGCTGAGTTCCTTGAAGATGCGCTGCGCTTCATCGACCGAATCGAGGGCGATGGTCAGGGCAAAGCCGTGAAAGCCTTTGCTTCCGCCACTACAGCCGCCACCGTCGGTCGCCATGACGCTGTTCTCGAAAATCTTCATATGCAGATGCATGATCTTGTTTTCGAAACCCGGCGGCAGCATGCCTTCAGGGTGCTCATCGGGCGAGTCTTTGAAGCGCATCGAAAAGAGCACTTCTGCGTTGAGTACTTTCTTGTAAAGCTCAACTGCCTCTTCGCAATTGCCGTCGAATGTCAGATAGGGTTCTACCGTGTTCATGCCGTTCTCCTTGAGTTGAGGATGATGTCTTACAGATAGTTGGTAAAGGCTGGAGCGTTTTGCCAATTGTCATGGGCTCCATCGCAATAGACGACAGGTGCGGCAGATAGTTCTTCCGGAATGGCGTTTTCCAGGCAGCCTAGATTCACTCCATAGATTTTTTGCCCAGGCGACATCTCGCCGATACCGAATGAACGTACACCGCAATTTTTGCAGAAATAGTGCTCGTTCTTACGTGTGTTGAACAGGTACTGTGTCAGCGAGTCTTTGCCAGCGAGCAGGCGAAAGTTTTCCGGCTTGACGATGGCCGGCCAGAAACGATTGCGCACGCAAATCGAGCAGTTGCAACGATAGGTCGGCTGCGTCAGATCGACGTCGGCCTCGAAGCGTACAGCACCGCAATGACAGCTGCCAGTATAGGTTTTCATCATCGTGGCGATCTCCGTTCAGGCCAGCGATTCGAGGTAAGCGACAAGGCGAGCCACATGCTGATGCATACCTTCTTCCGCGCCAAATTCTTCGACAACGCGTTTGAGTTCGGCGGCCGTGTCGAAAACCATGCGCATGCTCAGTTGCGTTTTGCCAGCTTGCTCTTCGAAGGTGACGGTGACGTGAAACTTGATATCAGACGTATCGTCTTCACCGCTATGGAGATAGACCAGGCGCTCTGGTTTTACGACTTCGACAAAATCAATACGGTTCTGGTAGTCGCGCCCATCCGGGCCATGCATGGTGAAACGCCAAAGACCACCGGTGCGTACATCCATTTCCTTGTTGGTGTTGGTAAACCCGGCCGGCCCCCACCAACGTAAGACATGCTCAGGGCTGGTCCAGACACGCCACACCAGTTCGCGCGGTGCATCAAGCAGGCGAGTGATGCCGAGACTATGGTCGTTGCTAAGTTCCTTGAGTTGATCACTCATGATCTATTCCTTGGGGATAGGTTTATTGAGGGTCCTGCTCTTTTAGTTGCAATACCTTGAGGTAGTCATCCAGGCGATCCAGACGTTGCTCCCACATCTGGCGATATTGCTCAATCCAGGTGGACACTTCTTGCAGCGGCTTGGCTTCCAGTTTGCAGGGGCGCCACTGCGCTTGCCGACTGCGCGAAATCAAACCGGCGCGCTCCAGAACCTTGAGATGTTTGGTCACCGCCGGCGCGCTAATGGCGAAAGGCTCAGCCAGCTCCATCACCGAAGCTTCGCCTGTGGACAAGCGCGCCAAAATCGCCCGTCGGGTCGGGTCGGCGAGAGCGGAAAACGTAGCGCTGAGCTGGTCTGTAGGCATGGTGGTCGCTTAAATCTGTAATTAACCAAGTGGTAAAGTACATTGCTACAGAAGGCTTGTCAACGGTTATAAAGAAAAAACTTAAGACGTGCTAGATTCCTCGTCCTGAAGCGCCGGGCAGGCCGGCCACGCAAGAAAAACCATGAAAAACACCAAGACCAATAGCCAGGGCGGCAGCGCCCTGGTTTATTCCACCGAGACGGGACGGATCTGTCCGGAGTGCAGCCAAGCGGTGGCGCAATGCATTTGCAAACAGAAAAAATCCGCACCTAGTGGCGATGGCGTCGTGCGCGTTTCGCTTGATACCAAAGGACGCAAAGGCAAGGGCGTGACCGTGATCAAAGGCGCGCTGCTGGATGAAGCGGCATTAGTGCAATTGGGCAAGCAAGTGCGTAGCGCATGTGGTGCAGGTGGCACTACCAAAGATGGTGTGATTGAAGTGCAGGGTGATCACTGCGAGCGGGTGATGGAGCTGCTCAAACAGCAAGGCTTTATTGTGAAGAAAGCAGGCGGCTAAATGCAGCCTGAAGATTTGCAGCTGCTGGTCAGCCGCGAGATGCCTTATGGCAAATACAAAGGCCGTTTGATTGCCGACTTGCCCGGGCACTATCTCAACTGGTTTGCGCGCGAAGGTTTTCCGAATGGCGAGATCGGGCGCTTGCTGGCCTTGATGCACGAGATTGATCACAACGGTCTGTCGGGACTGCTCTTGCCCTTGCGCAAGCGTGAGCTTTGAAAATAAAAATGGCCTTCAATTCGAAGGCCATTTTTTACATCGCGACAAAACTTATTTTTCGATGCCGAGCAATTCGACTTCAAAAATCAGCGTGGAATTTGGAGGGATTACATTGCCGGCACCGCGGCTGCCATAGGCCAGTTCAGGCGGGCAGGTGAGCTTGGCCTTGCCGCCGACCTTGAGGGTTTGAATGCCCTCGGTCCAGCATGGGATCACGCGATAGAGTGGGAACGACGTTGGCTCGCCGCGCTTGTAAGAGCTATCGAATTCCTTACCGTCGGTCAATGTGCCGCGGTAATTCACTTTAACGGTATCGCTAGCCTTGGGGCTGGCGCCAGTACCTTCCTTGAGCATGGTGATCAGGATGCCGGAAGCAGTTTTGACTTCCTTAGTTTCAGACTTGGCTTCGGCTTTTTTATCGGCGGCGGCAACGTTGAATGCCAAGGCCAGCGCCAAAGCGGCAATGCTTATTTTTTTCATTAGGTTTTCCTAGGGGTGATGAGGCAAGAGAATCTTAGCTGAAATTTTTGCTTCAAGTGATTTGCGTCAGAATGTCACGCACACGATCCAGTGCCGGACCGATGTCTAGCGTCTCGATGGCGCCATAGCCGAAGAGCAGTCCATGCTGTGGCTCGCTGTAATGGTAGAAAAACGAGAGCGGATAGAGGCCCACTTCGGCACGATGGGCCAGGGCTATCAGCAGTTGAATATCAATCTCTCTCCTACAACGGGCGGCCAGGTGAAAGCCGGCAGTCGCCGGTATCAGTTCGAACCATGGCGCCAGGTCGTCGGCAAAACGTTGCTCGATTTTTTCACGACGGCTGGCATAGACGCTGTGGCAGCGGCGGATATGCTTGAGCAGCAGGCCATCGTCGATGAATTTGAGCAAAGCCCATTGGTTGGTCAATGCGGTATGGCTGTCACTCAGCTTTTTGGCAGTCGCTACTGCATTCAGCAGCGCGGGTGGCGCAATCAGATAACCGATGCGCAGCTCCGGTGAGAGCGTCTTGGAGAAGGTGCCAACGAAGGCAACAATGCCATCTTCGTCCATGCTCTGCAGTGAATCGGTTGGGCGGCCGCTGTAACGAAATTCACTGTCGTAATCATCTTCCATAATTATGGCGCCGATGTCGCGAGCTTTTGCCAGCAAGGCGCGTCGGCGTACTTCACTCATGGGCATGCCGAGCGGAAACTGATGGGCGGGGGTAACGTAAATCAGACGTGCCGTATCGGGTATCTGCTCGACGATGATGCCCTCCGCATCAACCGGCACACCGACGACTTGGGCGCCCTGTGCTGTCATGAGCTGGCGCGCCGGTGGATAGCCCGGTTCTTCAATGGCGACAACATTGCCACTTACAACTAAAACACGGCTGATCAGATCGAGTGCCTGTTGCGCGCCATTGGTGATGATCACATCGTCCGCCGTGCAACGCACCCCGCGTGAAAAACTGATGTGGCGGGCAATGGCTTCGCGCAGCGGCGGCAGCCCTTCGATCGGTGCATACAGGCCGCGCATGGCGGCGTTCTGACGCAGGCCATGCAGCATGCAGCGGCGCCATTCTTCATTCGGAAATAGATTCTTGGGTGTAGCGCCGCCTATGAAGTCGTAACGGGCCAGATTGCCGGCGACAGGATGAGCGAGCATGGGGCCGATATTGCGCCAGTGCTCGACCACGGCGCTACCGGCTAGGTCCTCGCTTTTTCTCTGCTGCGCCCTGGTTTTGATATTCGCGTTGATGAATGTGCCGGTACCGGCTTGGCCAATCAGCAGATTGTCGTAGCTCAATCGCGCGTAAGCCTCAGTCACGGTCTTGCGTGAGAAGCCCAATTGTTCCGCCAACAGGCGCGTCGGCGGCAATTGTTCACCGGCTTTAAGTCGGCCCGACAAAATGGCTTCTCTGAGCTGGCGATAAAGCTGGCCGCTCAGATCCTTTTTGCCGTGAATGACGACGTGCAATTCCATGTGTTTCTCCCTGAGCCGGCATCTTAGCAGTGGTCTCCTGGACTCCTGATATTTGTCGGAATTGGTATCCCCAGGAGACCACCGGCGCACCTACGATGCAGTTGTGCACACAACAACTAATCCAAACTCAAGGAGTAAGACCATGCAAGAACGTTTCGATTTTTACCAAGCCTCACCTGAAGCCCTAAAGGCCATGATGGGTCTTGAAGCCGCCGTCAGCCGTCTGGGTCTGGAAAAGCCTTTGCTGGAACTGGTCAAGATGCGTACCTCGCAAATCAACGGCTGTGCCTTCTGTCTGGATATGCATAGCAGCGACGCACGCAAGGGCGGCGAAACCGAGCGCCGTCTCTATGCACTGAATGCCTGGCGTGAAACCCCGTTCTTTACGGAACGTGAGCGTGCGGCGCTGGCCTGGACCGAAGCGGTGACCTTGATCGCCGAGACCCATGCGCCGGATACGGAATTCGAGGCAGCCCGTGCCCAGTTCAGCGATAAGGAGCTTGTCGATCTGACACTGGCCATCAACACCATCAACTCCTGGAATCGTTTGGCCATCAGCTTCCGCAAGATGCCGACGGCGTAAATGAAACCGGTGCGGAGAAGCGGAGAGAAATGCTTTATTGCCAAATACTTGCATAGGAAAAGTAGCTTATGTATGCTTGACCCCAAGCTCACTGGTTAACTCTTCATTTCCTCCTATGCAACTCACCCGCTTCTCCGATTTTGGTTTGCGACTGCTGATGTATCTGACCCAGCATGATCGCGCGACGCCGATTACGGTGGGCGAAATTGCCGAGCAGTTCGATGTGCCTCACAACCATCTGGTCAAAGTCGCCAACAAACTCGGTAAGCTTGGTCTGGTCACGGCGATTCGCGGCCGCAATGGCGGGCTGATTCTGGCCGTGCCTGCCAACAGCATCAAGTTGGGCGATGCACTGCGTGGCCTCGAAGGCGATACTCAGCTGGTCAATTGTGACGAACCGCCTTGCGTGCTCAAAGGTCAGTGCTTACTCTCGGGTGCTTTGCGGGATGGACTGAATGCCTTCTATGCACGCATGAACGAGTTCACGCTGGCTGATGTGTCTGCAAGCCGTACCGGTGCGGCGATTATTCACATGCATCGCAATTACCTCGCGACCTTAAGCGCTTCTCACTAATCCCCCTTGCATGAAATTTTTAAGTATCTGTTTTACTTACGCCATTAATGTTGCATAATAAATGCAACATTAAGCCATCCCTATGATTTGAACTGGAGAAGTCCATGCTGTCCGAAGCCGCTCGTCCGTATATCGATGCCAGTGTTCCTGTCCTGCGTGAGCATGGTCTGGCCATCACTACTCACTTCTATAACTCCCTGTTTGCTGCCCATCCTGAGCTCAAGAATATTTTCAATATGAGCAATCAGGCCAATGGCACGCAGCAGCAATCATTAGCCGCTGCCGTGTTTGCCTATGCGGCGAATTACCGTACTCCTGACGCGCTGACTCCTGTTGTTGAACGCATCGTGCACAAGCATGCATCGCTGGGCATCAAGGCCGAGCACTATCCGATTGTGGGCCAGCATCTGCTCGAAGCCATCAAGGCGATTCTCGGTGATGCCGCCACGCCAGAATTGCTGGCTGCCTGGGATGAAGCCTATGGTGTGCTCGCCAATATCCTGATCGACGCTGAGAAAAAACTGTATGCACAAGCCGGCATCAATGCCGGTGACCTGCAGACCCTGGTGGTCAAGGAAGTGCGCAAGGAAAGTGACAACGTCACTTCCTTCTATCTGCAAACGGTGGATGGCAAATCACCGGGCGTTTTCCATCCGGGCCATTACATCAGCGTGGCGATTACCAACAATGGTTTGCGTCAATTGCGCCAGTACAGTTTGTCGGATGCGCCTGAGCAACCATGGTGGCGCATCAGCGTGAAGCGTGAAGACGAAGTTCAGCCAGGTGGTCTGATTTCAAACTGGCTGCATGCCAATGTGAAGGTTGGCGATACGTTGCAGACCAGCGCCGCCTTTGGTGATTTCAAGCCAGGCATCGATGGCAGCGCACCGATCGTGCTGCTCTCTGCTGGTGTCGGCATCACGCCTATGGTATCAGTGCTGAATACCCTGGCTGAGCGCAACCCGAATCGTCGCGTACTGTTT
>DATJIB010000119.1:0-3158 GCA_035493575.1 Rhodocyclaceae bacterium
CGCGCTCTTTAGCCTGCCGGTATATCGCCGCCTGCTCGAGTCGCGCGGCAAGGTACAGGAAGTCATGCTGGGCTATTCCGACAGCAACAAGGATGGTGGCTTCCTGACCTCGGGCTGGTCTTTGTATCAAGCCGAGAACAATCTGGTTGAAGTCTTCAAGCGTCACGGTATTGCCTTGCGCTTGTTCCATGGCCGCGGTGGTTCAGTCGGCCGCGGCGGTGGCCCGAGCTATCAGGCCATCCTGGCGCAGCCACAAGGCGCTGTCCAAGGCCGCATCCGTATCACCGAACAAGGTGAAGTGATCGCGTCGAAGTACGCCAACCCCGAGCTGGGTCGGCGCAATCTGGAAATTCTGGCTTCAGCAACACTCGAAGCGACCTTGTTGCCGCATGAGCATGATGCGCCCCGCGCCGAGTTCATCGAAGCGATGAACGAGCTGTCCAGCGAAGCCTTCAAGGCTTACCGCAATATGGTTTATGAGACACCAGGGTTCGAGCAGTATTTCTGGGAGTCCACTGTCATCAGTGAAATCGCCGCGCTGAATATCGGTAGCCGTCCTGCTTCGCGCAAGAAGACCACGGCGATTGAAGATCTGCGTGCCATCCCTTGGGTGTTCTCGTGGTCGCAATGCCGCTTGATGTTGCCGGGCTGGTTTGGCTTTGGTTCTGCGATCAATGCCTGGCGCACCAAGCATGGCGACAAGGGCATGAAGTTGCTGGCAGAGATGTATCAGGAGTGGGGCTTCTTCCGCACCCTGCTGTCGAACATGGACATGGTGCTCTCCAAGAGTGACATTGCCATTGCCGAGCTGTATTCGGAAATGGTTAAAGATGATGCATTGCGTACCGCGATTTTCCCGCGCCTCAAAGGCGAGTGGCAAACCTGTATCGACGCGCTGCTGGAAATCACCGGCCAGGATCAGTTGCTCGAGACGAATCCCTTGCTGGCGCGTTCAATCCGCAACCGTTTCCCTTACCTTGATCCGCTCAATCATCTGCAGATCGAACTGCTCAAGCGTCACCGCATGGGTGAAACCGATGAACGCACCAAGCGCGTGATTCATCTCACCATCAACGGGATTGCTGCGGGCTTGCGTAATAGCGGTTGATAAAATAAGTTTGAAAACAAAAAGGCCGAGAATATTTCTCGGCCTTTTTGTTTCAGGTTTTGAAGATTGACTTGATTTGCGGCCACTGGCGGCGGCTGACAGGAATCCGTTCTGGCAGATTGTTCAAGATCAACTGCCATTGCGCCTCGCCACTCTCACTCACCTCCTGGCTGCGTTCATAGCCCGCAATGGTTTTGCGTGCCACCAGGCAATTACGGTGTGCACGAATGAACAGCTCGCCAAACTCCTGTTCGAGCTGGTTCAGGGATTCCTCCAGCAAGTACTCACGTTCGGCGGTATGCGCCGTTACATATTTAAGCTCGGCGCGCAGAAAGCAAATCTCGCTTACCGGAATCAGCAGGCTGCGCCCTCGTTCGGTGCTGCGCAGCATGGTGCGCCCTTGCGGCGCCAGAATCTGTAACTGCTCACTGCGTAAAACCGAGGACCGTGCCTTGTCCAGCGCCGTAGCAAGACGCACGGCGCGAACCGGTTTGAGCAGGTAGTCGAGCGCGGCCAGTTCAAAAGCCTTGACCGCATATTGATCAAACGCCGTAATGAAGATCAGCCCAGGTACTTGCGGCATGCGGCCCAGGTGCTGAGCCAGCTCTAGGCCATCCATGCGCGGCATGCGGATATCGGTGAGCACGACATCCGGCATTTGCTCACTGCAGGCTTCCAGCGCAGCGACGCCATCGGCAGCCTCGATCACGATCTGATTGGGAATCGCCTCATTCAGATCGGAGAGCAAATCACGCAGGCGTGAACGTGCTGGCGCTTCGTCGTCGACAATGGCGATACGCAAAGGTGTGCTGCTCATTGGCCCTCCTGGCGGCGCATGGGCAACTCAATCAGGACTTCATACTTGCCGTCGTATTCGCGTGTTTCCAGACGTGCTTCCAGGTCGTAAAACAACATGAGGCGCTCACGGATATTGGCCAGTGCCATTTGATTGCCGTGATGGGCTGCCGTCGCATGGACGGGGTTGCTGAGCACCAAGCGAATCCGCGAATTCTGCACGCTCAGGCTGACGACCACGGTTGCGGGTGCTTCGGCCGGTTCAATGCCATGGTAAACCGCATTTTCCAGCAGCGGCTGCAGCATCAAGGGCGGCATCAAAGTATCCGGTGGGCACGCATCGATCTGCCAATCGACTTGCAAGCGATCACCTAGGCGCAGGCGCTCCAAATCCAGATATTGGCGTGCCAGGGCGATCTCGGATGAAAGCAGAACCAGCTCGCGATTTTCCTTCATCAATACGCGGAACAGATCTGACAACTCTTCCAGTGCTTGTTCGGCGCGCTTGGGGTCGTGACGGATGACACCGAGGACCGCGTTGAGGCTGTTGTAAAGAAAGTGGGGGCGAATACGCGCGGTCAGGGCCAGCAAGCGGGCCTCGGCCAAGGCTGGCGAAAACAAAATCTGCAAATAGGCAAAATAGCCCAGCATGCTGATACCCGCCAGCTCCGCCCAGATCAAAGTGCGGACTAACTCCGCCGAACCAAGGGGCTCCAGCAATAAGACGGCGAACAGATAGTGTTGTGCGCCGGCAACAAGCCCGATCAAGAAAAGTAAAGCCGCTCGGCCCACCCGTGGCGGTAATTTGCCCAACCAGGGATTGAGTAAATGCAGAAGGGGTAGCAGGACAAATAGAGGCGGCTCTATCCATAAAGCCAGCTCGACGAATTCGCCGCTGAGCAAGCTCCAGTCATTATTTCGGGCCAATACCCAGAGCAGCCCCAGCAGGTTGGTGCCTAGCAAGATGCGCAGCCAAACACCCAGATTACGGAAGTCTGGGAGGGCGGTTGGGGTGGGGTTATGCCGTATACTTGGTTTCATTGGCGAAATAGAAGAAGACACGAATAAAGGGCTCGGCCCCTTTACTAATCCCCAAGATCAGTGTTTTATAAGAAACTCGCTTAATTATTTGCTGCAACTCACTGCCGTACAAGAACTTTTATTATGACAGAACAATCCAAAAGCGCATCAGACCATAAAGCGTGGTCGGGCCGATTCTCTGAGCCCGTGTCCGATTTGGTCAAGCGCTATACCG
>DATJIB010000120.1:0-9968 GCA_035493575.1 Rhodocyclaceae bacterium
GAATACCGGCATGTGATAGGCCGGTCCGAAGCCAAAAAACTGATGTACCGTCAGATTTGCCATCACGGATGCTACGAGCAGCGGGCCAAGACTATCGATAGCGACAGAACGCAGTACTATCTCGGCGACAAACAGGGCCCCGGCAAGTGGTGCGTTGTATGCGGCAGTGATGCCGGCAGCCGCTCCGCAGGCCACCAAGAGGCGCAGTTTGGGTTTTGATGTGCAACGCCAACGGCCAATCAAGGAACCCATTAGTGCCGCAAGTTGGACCATTGAGCCTTCACGACCAATCGAGCTGCCTGACGCAACTGATAATGCGGATGAGCCGGCTCGGATAAGCGACTGACGCGTATTCAGGCTGCCATCACCCAGTGTAATGGCCTCCATGTAATCGCTATTTTTATTGTTAGTCAGGCGATCACTCAGTGTCTGCAAAAGTAGCCCGGCACAAATCCCGCCTAATGCAGGATAGAGCAGACGTTGCCACCAAGGCAGACCGATGGCGGCCTGCACCAGGCTATCGCTGCGCCCGAGAAAGAGTTGTTCTAGCCCCGTAATGGCAAGGCGGAAACCTATAGTCGCAAGCGCTCCCGCTACACCTATGATGGCAGCCATGAGCAGGGTACGTTGTAGTTCGCCCGGCTTAAGGCGCTCTAGCAAAAAGAGCTTGAGCTTACCGGTATCAAAATTTGGCATGAACGATGGCTCGCGGCACGGTTGATCCAATATTTTATGTGACTGTCACTGCGATCGATAATAGCGTTGCCCAAAGTGCTTGAGAAACAATCAGAAGAATGTGACTGTACCGGTAATGTTTCAAATATGCGACATGTAATCGGCCTGCAATACGCATCTGTTCTACTTGCACCCGAACCACGGCATCCGAGCGTGGCGTTTGCAGGAGTTCTACCCGCTTCATGAGTATCAAGCATCGTATTCTGTTGTTGTTGTTTCTTGGCCTGTTTGCATTGCTGTTGATTGGTGGATTCGCCCAATACCAGGCTCACAGCATTTCCCGCGATGTTGATCGCGTCACCACGCAGTCTGTCCCCGGCGCCTTGGCTGCTTCGGATTTGATCACGCGCCTTAAAGACTTCCAGCTCTTGCTCGTGTCGCTCGTGTATGCGCCGGATGATGGCATTTTCGAACAACAGAAGAGTCGCCTGGCAGAAGAGCTGGCAGTGCTGGAAGGCGAGATCAGTGCGCAATCCAAATTCAGCAGCAATGAGCGCGAAGTCGCCATCCTGGTTCATGCCAAAGAGGCATTTGCCAGCTACCTGAGTGCAGTTCAATCCATCACCGCCCTGAAGGCCAGCGAGCGTGGTGTGGCTGACGCCATCCTGTTTGGCAATGTGACGCCTGCGCTAAATGAAGTCGAGCAGGTCCTGATTTCGCTGCGTGTTGAAAAACAGCGTACCAAGGACGAGGCCATTGTTGCTCTGAATGCGCAGTTCGCTCACTCAGGCTACGTGTTGGGTGGCGTTACCATCGTTGTCGTCTTGCTAATGGGTATTGCCGGCTGGCTGCTGTACAAGCGCGTCAGCGGCCCTTTGCTGGAGATGAGTTGCATCATGGAAGAGATTGCCTCTTCGCTAGACTTGACTCGTCGCGTGCCGATTCGCGACAACGATGAAGTAGGGCGCGCCCTGGGAGCCTTTAATGCCCTGGTGGGTGCGCTGCAAGAAAGCATGTTGGAGATGCGCAAAGTCATCAGCGACAACGAACACGCTGCTGCAGAGATGCACGAGTCGGCCAGTATGTTGTCCAGCATTGCCGCTGCCGGATCGTCTTCATCACAGCAGATTCAAAGCTCGGTACGGCGCATCAGTGATCAGATAGAAGAAATTTCAGCCACTACCGAATCTGCCGCGCAAGCCACACAAGCCTCGGGCGATATGGCGACACAAAATGCGCTGAGTATCAAAGATGGCGTGCACACCATGAATGGCCTCAGCGAGAAAGTGAACACCACCGCCAGCAACGTATTTGCGCTGGCTGAGGTCGGTACCACGGTATCAGCCATCGTTTCTGAAATTCATGAAATCGCTGAGCAGACCAATCTGCTTGCATTGAACGCCGCCATTGAAGCGGCCCGTGCCGGCGAAACCGGGCGCGGTTTTGCCGTGGTAGCGGATGAGGTGCGCAAACTCGCTGCACGTACCGCCAACGCTACCAGCCTTATTGAAGACAAGCTTGGTGAGATCAATGAACTTTCCAGCACCTCCAGCAACCTGATGCGCCAGGTCGTGGATGGCGTCAAGCATGCCATGGACAATAGCGTTCAGGCGGGTAAAAGCATCAGCGCAATCGAAGGCTCGGCCCATGCCGTGCTGGAAATGGTAGACGGCATCTACAGCATGGTCGAAGCTGGGCAGTCGTCCAGCCAGGAGATCGTGGCGCAAGTGCTTGAGATCAACACTCAGATGCAAAGCGCCCATCAGGCCGCACAGGCAAGTGAGCATGCCGCCACTCAGGTACGCGACATCTCCAGCAGCATGGCACGCATTGTCGGGCGCTTCAAAATGGATGCGTTTGCATCTTAGTACTGCTGGGGTTTTAGCGAGCGCTGCTTTCACTTAGGCTTGCACAGATCGCTTGTGCTGACTTGACGTCTTTTTCATCGTCCAAGTAGATAGCCATCTGAACATGTTCGCGGTTACCAACGGCAAAGCAGTAGCATCCTGGGACCGCACCTTGGGCCTTGTCCTCTTTAAGCCGATAGCTCAGGCGAAAGATGGGGTCGGCTTCAGATATCTGTACATCGAAAGCCTTTGGTGAGATTCCCCCTTGAATTTTCTTTAGACGAGCATCCTTTTTTTCGTTCTTGTCATTACCCCAAATGGCGATCCACAATGTCATCCCCGGCCGCCAAATAACAAGGTCACTGTCTTCAATACGGCGGTTGAATTTTTCAGGCAGCATTACCGACCACTCTTGGGTCATTTGGTACCTCCCCTCAACGATGGGAAAGTCAGGATGTAGTACTTTAGCTCCGTAAGAGTAAGCAGATACGATTGAGAATGCGAAGAACAGTGCAAGGTAATGCAATCGGGCTTTCATGCTGGTGTACTCAAGAGGGTAAGAGGCAAGCATCGCCCTTGTTAGTTTTCATTACTTGCGCGGAGCTCTTCAACAAATAGCTGTACTGCCTTGCGTAGCGCTTCGCTTGCACTGCTTGAAGCACTTGTCGATGTGGCGCTTACGGTCGCTACTCGTCCTTTTACATTAAAGATTTCCATATACACCTGGCCTCCGTCAGGCGTCTTGAGCAGTGCACATGATTTGTCTGGTAAGTCACAAATTAGTTTAATGTCGCTAGATAACTCGCTAGCAAAGCGTTTCTTTACTTTGATAAATTCTGAGGCTCGGGTCACGGTAGGTCCGTAGCGAGTGTCATCAAGAACAAGTAAAAGGTTCACTGGGCTGTTCGATTTTGCGTCCGTTGTGTCGGGTACGAAAGCACCAACAAATAGATTTGCATTAACTGCTGGACCCAGTTTCTCATCTGCCGCCGGGTCAACCAGCCATGGCTGCCAACCGTTTGGAACCTTCATGTCAAGGGAGCTCGTTGGGGTTCGCCCAATACGCAAACCAGATTTTGAAGTTGGCCTGCATTTGGATTCGTCCACACTTCCAGTGGGCAAGCGTATTGACACCGATTGAAATCGAACCACTTGTTTGCTGTTGGGTGCTGCGGTAGTTTGCCGTTCAAATTGCCGATCAATTAGCAGCCATTTGTCGTCGACACGGTAACTTATCTCTGCCGTAGGGCCCTTTGGTGCCTTCGTCAATGGATCCAGAGGTGTTAGCTTCAATACTCCTGAACTAGGCACCTCGTATTGGGACAAGGACTCAGTAATTCCTGAATCATTCATGCAGTAAGAGCGATACGATGACTCATCGTAGTAGCCAACGCAGTTTCCATTCTGTTGACGAAGGCCTCCGTCGGATAAGGTCGTTTGAATTTGCTGGCCCCTCCAGCATCCTAAAATTGAAGGGTCACCTGCGGCCACGGCGCTGCTACAAATTAGAAGTAACGTTGCGCTCATCAGCCCAGTAAGTCGTTTCATTGCAGGTCTCGCTATTGAAGTGGTGACGGAATAGTTGAAGAAGCAGTCTCGACTAGAAAGTAAATCGAGTAGGACTTAATCAAGGAGCTACTGAAGCCAATCTGCGATCAGACCAAGTGCCGCAATTGCGACAAAAGGGCCCGCCACCGCCCAGAATATGATCGTTGCAATCTTGTTGCCAGCGCCTTGGGCCGCGAAGTAGGAGATGAAGACTCCAAATGGTCCGCCTATTGCGGTCAGGATAATCCATGCTGTGGCAGCTTTTCCTTGGGCCCTGACATATGCACCCAGTGCAAAAAGATACGCCACGCAGACGATAGGTACCAAAAGTATGAGTGGTATTCCTATTTGCGCAGCTTCACTGGCAGACTTACCTGCCGACATCGACGTAGCCAGAACGCCCAAGAAAAGCACGATGCTGACAAAGTAGCCGATGAAGGTGGCTGTGAGCCACTTCTTTGGCGGACGGATGTTGGTAGCGTCCATTTTTTCTCCCTAACGTTAAGTGAATATCTAATTGGTCCGGCACCGAACGTGGCCCCTTTTTTATTGATACCGCCTATTTATTTGCTGTACCTATCATTCTTGAGGTTGCAAACATAGCTGCCTAAGCCATAGCCGATAAGAGAATATATTTCAGGGTCAAGAGCGCGGACTAAAAAGAAGGCAAAGCCTCCAGGGGAAAGCAGAACTGTGAAAACGTTAATGGCCGCTGCTACGGCTGGCGGAGCAACAATTGCCAGCGACGACTTTTGATTGGTAGATGCACTCAGAAAGGAGGCCTCCAGCCGCAGCGCACAACAAATATTTAAGCTCCGTACCTCTCTGCCTTTAATGTTGCAGCCAGTCGGGCGGAGGCGCGCAGGTGATTGAGGAAGCCAGTAGGGCCTATTTTTTCTGGGAATATATTGATGCGCTCGCCGTTGCCATCAAGCTCCAGAACTGCGTTCTGGATATCCCAGTGTCCCAATCGCTTTACAGCTTCCAGATAAAGTGTTCCGGACTGCTTGCTGCCGTTGACGCTGAAAGATAGATTGGCAGAGCCATCGGGACCGGACATATAGATGCTGCCCAGCGGCATGCCGGTGCTGACAGGTTCTCCGAGCACGGCCAATACGCGCTCATTGGACTGAATCGCTTGTACCGCCAGCTTGTATGCATCGCTACTTTTCAGTGACGCCATGATGGCGAAAAACAGGGCGACAAAAAACGCGATCAATAACAGGTAAACAATAAGCCCCCACTTGGCCCATTGGCGCTGCACCTGTTTGAAGTGGTCAATGCTTTCCCAGCGCTTGTTGCGCCATGCCCAGCTGCTGCCTTTTGCCCCGAGAATAAAAGGCATGACCAGGTTCACGAATGGAACAAACATCAGCAGGGCGATAAAGGTGTTGTTGCCTATGCCCCATATCCAGTTCAAGAGAAAAGCACCCCAGTTCCATCTGTCGAGCTCGGCGGGTACTGAGGCCAAATGACCTTGGCCGGAGTTGTTTTCCATTTTTTCCTCGACTTGTTCAGCTTAAACGCACGTGTGTTAAGCAATTCTAAAAACTTTATGCTCAAGCAGCGTCGGTGGACTCCGCAGAAGGGCTTTCAGCGTATTCATGTCGTTGACTAGGCTTTGGCCAGGTCAACCTTGGACATGGGGATGGCGCTTTCCATGACCATTGTCAATGATAGGGCTGGGTCGATAATGTTTTTACCCTGCGTGATGGTTTCCTGAATGGCGAGGCCATACAAGATAGGCCATTCGATGGGCTGTGGACAGAACTGCTTCACGGTCGGGAACAATGCTGGCCACATGTGTTTAAGATAGTTGAGCGGAGTGTCGGCGGCCTTGTGATTTTCGGGTGTGCGAGGAATACCGAATTGCGCGCTGCCGATTACCGACGAAGTGTGCTTGAACATTTCATTGATGTCCGGTAGTTCTTTGATCCCTGCGTGTTGTGCGGCGCCGCCGGCCAAACTCCACACGGAGTATTGATCGTTGACTAAGGCGTTATTTAACTGATCACCAAAAAAGTATTGCTTGCCATCAGTGGTTTCGACCACTTGAAAGGCGGCGTTCTCAGGCATGCTCTTCGCCAAGGCTTGAGCACGGAGATTGGCCTGGCAAGCATAGCCAGCCAGGGCGCCGAGGGCACACAGCAAGGATTCAATATGAATCCCCTTTTCCGTTTTCATGCCCGTGTGCAAGCGTTGCAGAATTTCTTTGGCGCCGATTTTTGCTCCGACCAAGGGATCTGTTTTGCTTTGCTCCCTGATTGCGCGGAGGAGAGCTTCGGCCTGCGGCTCCATCTTTGGAGCTTCTGGTTTTATCTCAGGCTTTGGTGCCGGCTCGGATTTTGGTTCAGAGCTGCTTTTTACGCCGGCGAGAATCAGGTTGGCTAATTTTTCGAGTTCTCTGGGCCCCCCAATCATGGTGTCAGGGATAGAGAGCTTGCCATTGCGATGCGTAATTTCCAGAACCACTACTTTGTAGGCGGGTTTGGCTTCGACGCTTTTGATGCGATTAAAGGCCACACTGACCATTTGCTTGGAGAGCCCGCTCTTCGGGGCGGTAATGCCTTTATCGTCAAGCGTAATGAATCTCGGTTTGCCAAATGAACGTAGTACGCCAACGAAGATTGCTATCGTTATGCAAGCGAACATCCCGGCGCCAGCAAATAGCAGAACGCTCTTGAGTTTGCTATCAATATTGAAGGCGTATATGCCGATACCCGCGGAAATTGCGCCGAATAGAAGAACATTGAAGAGGCCCAGTGCAGGGCCCAGCTTGGATTTGTAGCGGATGCGTGTCGGCATTGATCCCCCTAGAGTTGCTTGTTTTTTCAGTACTATAACCTACGAATCATTTTATCTGTAAGCGTTGAAATTGAGTTTCATTTTTGCTTTAGTGACGCAGGTCAGGCACTTTACCTTCGGCGACGGCTTTACAAAACGGCGCCAGTGGCGCGGTATCATCAGTGAAGATTGGATTCAGGACAGAGATATGAGCGACATCAAAAAAGTGAAGTTTCCGAATGGCATCAGCGTGCCGGCTTTGGGTCAGGGTACCTGGTATATGGGGGAGTCGTCGGTGGCGGCGGCTAGCGAAGTCAAGGCTTTGCAGTTGGGTATTGATCTGGGTATGACGCTGATCGATACGGCAGAGATGTATGCCAGCGGCGGTTCTGAAAAAATTGTCGGACGTGCAATTGCGGGACGCCGCGATCAGGTTTTCCTGGTTAGCAAGGTACTGCCATCCAATGCTTCCAAGCGCGGCACAGCTGCAGCCTGTGAAGCCAGTTTGCGCCGCATGAACACCGATTACCTGGATCTGTATCTCTACCATTGGCGTGGGGGTTATGGCTTTGATGAAAGTATCGAGGCGCTGGAGCGCCTGGTGGATCAGGGCAAGATTCGCCATTGGGGTGTGAGCAATCTGGACACCGACGATATGGAAGAGTGGGTGGCGGAAGCCAATGGCGATCGCGTGCAGACCAATCAGCTGCTCTACAACCTGACGCGGCGCGGGATTGAATATGATCTGCTGCCTTGGTGTGCCGAGCGGCGCATTCCCATCATGGCCTATTCACCGATTGAGCAAGGTCGCTTGCTGCGTCACCCTGCGCTCAACAAGGTGGCACAACGGCATGGTGTATCGGCGGCGCAAATTGCCTTGGCCTGGGTGATGCGCCGTCCGGATGTGATTGCCATTCCCAAGGCGGCTACCGAAGCGCACGTCAGAGACAATCGCGCCAGCGTAGATGTGGTCTTGAACGATGTCGACTTGCGTGAACTGGACGCTGCCTTTCCGGCGCCCACGCGCAAGCAGTCGCTGGAGATGCTTTAGGCAACGCCAGCAACGGGTAACGGTAACTTGCTTGTGTCTTCGGCAATCAATCAAGAAATGTTTTCCAGGCAGCAGCTTTTCTGATTGGATTTCGTTTTGCTGAGATAGAAATATCGAGCATGCACTTGCTTTTGTATGCCGATGACATTCGCATGTGGCGCTTGACAGCGCCGGGTTGGATAGGCTCTACTTAGCTAACGCATTAGATGGTCTATCCACTAGCGCTTATGGTGGTGGGCAGTGACGTACTTCCTTAGGAGAGTGTGATGTCCAAACCTCTGCAATCAATTGCTGCAGAAATTGCCAAAGAAAATCAGGAAGAGACCAAGCACCATCGACCGTCACTGAGTAGTCATCTGGTTTACGCGGTCGGCAAAGACACTCTCACTGCCACAGACAGGGACTGGTTCCAGGCCACTGCCTATGCCACGCGCGATCACTTGATCGGGCGCTGGATGCAGACCATGCGCAGCTATTACGAAACCGATGCCAAGCGCGTGTATTACCTGTCGATGGAATTCCTGATGGGGCGCACGCTGATGAACGGCATGCTCAATCTCGGCGTTGAGCCCGAATGCCGCGCCGCACTGGAAGAGCATGGCATCAGCCTGGAACAAATCCGTGAAGCCGAACATGATGCGGCACTAGGTAATGGCGGTCTGGGCCGTCTCGCCGCCTGTTTTCTCGATTCCATGGCCACGCTGCAGATTCCGGGCTACGGCTATGGCATCCGTTATGAGTACGGCATGTTCTCGCAACAGATTGAGAACGGCCAGCAGGTCGAACACCCGGACAACTGGCTCCGCTATGGCAACCCGTGGGAGTTCCCGCGTCCGGAAGTTCTGTATCAGGTCAAGTTCCATGGTCATGTGATTCAGTACACCGATGAGCATGGCATATTGCGCCACAGTTGGGTTGATACCGATGATGTGATGGCCATGGCCTACGACACGCCGATTCCCGGGTACGCCAATAGCACCGCCAACAATATGCGCTTGTGGTCGGCTAAGGCCTCGCGCGATTTTGATCTGGGTTACTTCAATGAAGGTAACTACATCAAGGCGGTGGAAGACAAGAACCAGTCCGAGAATCTGTCCAAGGTTCTGTATCCCGACGATACGACTCGCATGGGCCGTGAATTGAGGCTCAAGCAACAGTACTTCTTTGTATGCGCGTCCTTGCAGGACATGCTGTATCGCTACAGCAAATACCACAAGACTTTCGACAAGCTGCCGGAAAAGGTGGCGATCCAGCTTAACGATACCCACCCGTCCATCGCTGTACCTGAGCTAATGCGCATCCTGGTGGATATCCACCATCTGGAATGGGACAAGGCTTGGGATATCACGCGTCGCGTCTTCGCCTACACCAATCACACACTGATGCCGGAAGCCCTGGAAACATGGCCAGTGCCGTTGTTCGAAAGCGTCTTGCCGCGCCACCTGCAGATCATCTATGAAATCAACTTCCGCTTTCTGCGCGATGTGATGCATCAATACCCAGGCGATAACGAATTGCTCAAGCGCGTTTCCATCATTGGTGAAGATGGCGATAAGCGGGTACGCATGGCCCACCTGGCCATGGTCGGTTCGCACAAGGTCAATGGCGTAGCCGCGATTCATACCGAGCTGATGAAACAGACGATTTTTGCTGACTTCCATCGCCTGTTTCCGGATCGTATCGTCAATATGACCAATGGCATCACACCGCGCCGCTGGCTGAATCAAGCCAACCGAGGTTTGTCGGCACTCATCACCAGCAAGATCGGCGATGGTTGGGTTAAGGATTTGTCTGAATTGAAGGGCCTGGAAAAGTTCGCGACCGATGCCCAGTTCCGTACCGAATTTGCCAAGATCAAGCGTGAGAACAAGCTGCGCCTGGCTGAGCTGGTTGATCAACGCCTCGGACTCAAGATCAATGTTGATGCCTTGTTCGATGTGCAGATCAAACGCATACACGAATACAAGCGCCAGCTACTGAATGTGCTACATGTGATCACGCGCTACAACCGCATTCGCCATAACCCGGATACCGATATCGTGCCGCGCGTGGTGTTATTTGGC